>JBMOHO010000270.1:0-5487 GCA_049317805.1 Saprospiraceae bacterium | reverse complement strand
TTTGTTTATTTGTGGATTTGTTTATTTCAGATCCACAAATAAACAAATCCACAAATCCACAATTAAAAAAATCCACTTTACTGCAGCTTGCTGTGGTAACGGCTATACCCAAAATAGACCAACAAACCAAAAACCATCCAGCCCAGCGCGCTCAGGAGCGTGGGGGTAGGCAATCCGACAATCATGCCGAGGCAAACCACGATGCCTAAAATGGGCACAAGCGGCACCAATGGTGTTTTGAAAGGTCGTTCGTGGTTCGGATCGGTACGGCGCATGATGATGACGCCGGCGCTCACCAGCGCAAAAGCGAACAAAGTGCCGATGCTGGTAAGGTCGCCTGCCACGTGTCCGGGAATAAACGCTGCAAAGGCACCCACAAACAGGAACAAAATCCAGTTCGATTTATACGGCGTGCGGTAGACCGGGTGTATGTCTGAAAACGCTTTAGGCAACAGTCCGTCGTTTGACATGGAGTAGAACACCCGGCTCTGCCCCATCAACATGACGAGGATAACCGACGAAAAACCCGCCAAAATGGCTACGGTGATCGAAGTGGCCAGCCAGTTGTATCCAGGCATATACGTTTTGATGGCAAACGCCACCGACGCTTCCCGGCCCGAACTCATGAAGTCGGTAAATGGTGCGACACCGGTCAGCACGTGCGAAAACAGGATGTACAAAATGGTGCACACCACCAACGACCCGAGGATGCCGATTGGCATATCGCGACTCGGGTTTTTGGCTTCCTGAGCGGCGGTAGACACTGCGTCGAAACCAATGAATGCAAAAAACACAATGCCGGCCCCGGTGAGTACGCCTCCCCATCCGTGGTGAAACGTGGGCGCATAACTGTACGATTTGCCGTTGGGCAGTATCGCATCGGGCTGGTCGGCAGGGATGAGGTATGGCGTCAGGTTTTCTGGATTGATGAACTGCCAGCCCAAGGCGATGAAGAGCAACACAATGGCCACTTTGACAAACACAATCACGGCATTCACCATGGCGGACTCTTTGGTGCCCCTGATCAGCAAAAGGGTCAGCAAAAACAGGATGAGCAAAGCAGGCAGGTTCATGGCACCGTATTGCATCACGCCGTCTACCAGTGCCGATTCCAGCGGCGAATGGCACCATTTATACGGAATGATGCCGCCCAGCAAGATGTTGAGGTATTCGCTCCAGGCGATGGCGACCGTTGCGGCACCAAGCGCGTATTCCAGCACCAATGCCCAGCCGATGATCCACGCGACCAACTCGCCCATGGTCACATAAGCATACGTGTATGCGCTGCCAGCCACTGGAATCATGGCTGCAAATTCAGCGTAACACAGTCCGGCAAATGCGCATCCCAATGCCGCTACGACAAACGAAAGGGTAACGGCCGGACCGGCATGTCCGCCTGCTGCTGCAGCGGTACGCACAAACAAACCCGCGCCAATGATGGCTCCAATGCCCAAGGCCACCAGGTTCCACGAACCCAGCGTGCGCACAAGGCCCTTTTCGGAGTCTCCCGCAGTAGCAAGCAGGGCGGATAAAGGTTTTTTAACCCAAAGATTTTTCATAAGTGGTACAATGCTTTTTTAGAAAGGGCGCAAAATAGAAAAAGCTTCCAACAATATTTGGCGGGTTGTGCAATTTTGCGTCGGCAATGTATTTCGACGACAAAGTAACCATACCGCAGACGGCCTTCATCAGCCGCAACCTGAAGCGCGACAGCCCCTTCAAACGCCTTCTGGAAGCGCAAGGCTGGGAGGTACACGACCGCGCGCTGATTGTGCTTACCCCCACACCGTTTCAGCAAGCGCCGGAGGCCGACTGGATTTTTTTTACCAGTCCCAACGGCGTACATTTCTATTCAGATGGCCTTAAAGCCCTGGGGTTGCCCTTGCCGAAAGGGAAGTGGGCGGCCATAGGCCCGTCTACGGCGGCGGCCATGCAAGTGCACGGCATGCAGCCCGACTTCACCGGCTCCGGAGAACCCATTGCCACCGCAACCGCTTTCCTTCTACACGCACAGGGACTTAGGGTGCTGATGCCCGGCCCACGCCACCGCGCGGGGGCCATCGCCCAACAGCTTGCAGAATACGCCGATGTGCGTGAATGGGTGGTATACGACAACCAAATGGCATCCGATCTACCCGCCCTGCAGGAGGAGGCATTGGCGTTTACCAGTCCAATGAACGTTGACGCTTATTTTCGATTGCACGCCTTGTTGCCCGGCCAGCGCGTGGTGGCCATAGGCCCAACTACGGCTACGGCTTTAAAACGGGTGGGGGCGCTTAACGTGGCGGTGGCAGCGTCGCCTACAGAAGAGGCGCTTGCGCGGGCTGTTTTACATTTACCGGCTTAGGCCTTGTGAAGGATTTTCTGCCTACATTTGCCCGGCTTTGCCAAGAAAAATGCTGACGTATGGCTAAAAAATCCAAAACCGCGCCTCCCCGCAAACAACACTCGATACCGGCTCAACCCACGGCTAAAAAAACAGACGCCGCCAAGCCCAGAAACAATGTTTCGCGCAACACGCCCGATGTAAAAAGGTCGATGTGGGAACCGGATGGATGGTGGCGATTTGCCCTGGCAGTAGCCGCCATTACTTTCATTTGCTACCTGCCAACCCTGCAAAATGACTTTGTCAATTGGGACGATGACGTAAACCTCATTAAAAACCCCAACCTGCAAAAAATTGACGGGGAAAGCATCCGCGCCATTTTCAGCATCGACAAGGGTGCCGTCATCGGCAACTACAACCCCCTGCCCATCTTTTCCTTCGCCCTTGAAAAATTGGCCGTAGGCAAATTGGATCCCTGGCTGGTACACCTCAACAATGTGCTGCTGCACGTGCTCACCGTTTTCTTTGCCTTCCGGCTGCTGCTGCACCTCGGCATGGGCATGGGCGGCGCTTTTGTGGGCGGGCTCCTGTTTGGCATTCACCCCATGCGGGTAGAATCGGTGGCCTGGGCCACGGAGCGCAAGGACGTGCTTTTTGCCGTTTTCTTTTTTGCCGCCCTGATGTATTACGTCCGCTGGGTCAAAAAGGAAGAAACAGGCAAACGACTTGGCTTATACGTATTGATGCTCGTACTGGCGGTGCTGTCTGGCTTGTCAAAAGTGCAGGCGGTGACGCTCCCTTTGTCGATGCTCGCCATTGATTACTGGTTGCGGCGGCCGATCAACCTGAAATTGATCTGGGAAAAGACGCCATTTTGGCTTGTTTCACTTGCCATTGGTGTCATAAACCTGTACACGTTGCGCCAGCAAGGGTCAACGGTCGACGAAGAAGGGCACTTTAATTTTCTGGATCGCTTGTGCATCGGCGCCTTTTCGTTTGTGGTGTACCTGTACAAACTGGTGATCCCCTACCCCATGTCGCCTTTGTATCCATACCCCAAACCGCTCCCCATTTGGGTATATCTGTCGCCCATCGCCTTTGCCGCCATCTGGTATCTGGTATGGCGTGCCTGGCGCAAAGACCAGCGCATCTGGGTGTTTGGCATGCTGTTTTTCTTTTTCAACGTCATGTTTTTGTTGCAAGTGCTGGGCGCAGGGCAGGGATATTTGGCCGACCGCTTTACTTACGTGCCTTATTTCGGATTTTTTGCCGTTGCGGCCTGGTATTACGACCGTTTTGCAGCCGAACCCGACCGGCGTACCCTTCTGAATGCATCATTCGGCGTGTTGTTTTTGCTGTATGGCGTGTACACCTTTCGGCAAATCTCCATTTGGAAAAATGGCTACACCCTGTGGAGCCACGTCATCAGCCTGGAAGGCCCAAAACCCAACTCGCTACCCTACTGGAACCGTGCGCAGTTTTTGAGAGACAATAAACAGTTTGAGCCCTCCATGCAGGACTTCAACAAGGCCATCTCTGTTAGCCCAAAGAATCCCGAATTGTACAACAGCCGCGGAAAGGCCTATTTTGACGCCGCCATGTCAGGACAGGCCAAGGGCCGACAAGGGGAATACATTGCAAAAGCGATTGAAGACTACACCAAAGGCTTGTCGTTTGACAAAAGCAAGCCCAAAACCAAAGCGGAAATGTTCATCAACCGGGGCGCCGCCTTTGCGTCGATGAATAAGTTTACCGAGGCTATTGACGACCTCAACAAAGGCATCGAGCTGGATCCGGAAAACAAAAATGGCTATTTTAACCGCTCATTGGTGTATTTCAACACCAATCAATATGAAAAAGCCATTGCCGATTACACCGTTTATCTCCAATATGATCCGCTGAACGCCAACGTGTGGTACGAACGCGGCATGTTGAAACGCACGCTTGGCCAGTACCCGGAGGCCATTTCCGATTTGTCTAACGCCATACAGTACAACCCGAATTTTGACGTCGCTTATCTCGAACGCGCGCGCGCGCAAGTGCAGTCAGGCAACAAAGCCGCGGCTCAACAGGATTACCAGCGCGCACAACAACTGGGCGCCAAATTGAGCCCGAAAGATGTGGAGATGATGCAGTAAGAGGGGTTGAGGAGTTTAGGGGTTGAGGAGTTGAGGGGTTGAGGAGTTGAGGGGGGTTATTCGACAATTTTGAACGTTGTCCGGCGGTTGCTCTGGTGCTCGGCTTCTGTGCAACGGGCGCATACGCAGGTAACTGCCGGATTGCTTTCGCCATAACCGATGGCACCCAGTCGCCCTGCGTCAATGCCTTTGCCAATGAGGTAATTGACAGCGCTTTCGGCGCGTTTTTGCGACAGGTTCTGGTTGTAGTCGTCGTTTCCGCGGCAATCGGTATGGCTGCCCAACTGGATGCGGATGCCTGGATTTTGGCGCAGCACTTCAGACAGCGCGTTCAGGGTAGGCTCGGCGTCGGGTCGGATGTCCCATTTGTCGTAATCGTAATAAATATTTTCGAGCACGATTTCCTGGCCTTTGAAAATGCGGTCGAGTACAATTTCCAGTTCAAACACTTGTTCCGGGTTATTTGGATCGGGTGCGATGCCTTTGGTTGAAAAACGGCCTGTGTTGCTCAGGAAATCCGGATGCGTGGCCATAAATTCATAGTCGGTATTTTTAGCCAGTTCTATGCGCACCGGGCCATCAACAGGGGTGCGCAGGTTTTGGGTTTTATTGTTGTTGGTGGCGCGCACAGCGGCGTCTGCGAGCGGTTTTCGTCCCAATACGGCTGCATTGGGGTTGCCAGGTACAGCATAAATTTTCTCCAGGACAAACACATCCAACAGCAGCTTAGCCTCGGCGGGCTTCACCAGAGGGGTGTCTATTTTGGGGGGTATCGGTGGAGGAATGCGTTTTTCTACGCGGTAGATGTCGTCGGCACCGCTTCCGCCAACCCGGTTGGAGGTCATATAACCGCTGAGCAACAGGTCACCCGGGTTGCGGGCGCTGCCGGGTTTTTCGCGGTGGGTAATCACAAAGGCAAAATCGTCGGCCCCGCTGTTTACCGGAGGTTTAAGGTTAATGGGCGGTGCCCAGGCATTGCCGTCGACCCGATAGGTGCGGAAAACGTCTAACCCGCCCATGCCC
>JBMOHO010000269.1:0-5501 GCA_049317805.1 Saprospiraceae bacterium | reverse complement strand
GTCGAACACCTCCTTGTTTTTATCCAGGGCCACCACCATGTCGGCGGCTGCACCGTCTTGTGCCGTAATGAGGTGGTCGCAGTGTACGGTACTGGGCACGGCCACTTTTTTGCGTCCGCAAGTCATAAACTGGAGCAGGGCCATTTGAGCGGTTGCATCTTGCATGGCTACCCTGTCAACCTGGAAGAACACATAATCGCCCCCTCTTTTATATTCGTGGAGGGGCGAATCGGCATGCAGGTGCGCATACAGAATTTTTTCAGACAGGGTGAGCGGACGCTTCAGGTGGGCTTTTGCGGCGTCCACTTTTGCCGGGAATTGGGCGTAAAAATCCCGGATCATTTTGAGGTCAAAAATCATGTGGCAACTATTTGGATATGGGTGAATACAAATCGGCTACGATTGACCGTAGTTTTGCGGCAAATTTACACGGATGTCGCTGGGATTCTAACTTTTTTGTGTTTTTTGGCCTTTTTTATTCGAAAAATTGCCGCGAAATAAACTTAGTGACAGGTTTTCTATTTAAAATAGAGGATAGATCCCTGCAAAACCACACATAATCTCCCATGCCTATCCAGAACACAAGGCGCGACAACATATTACAAGCCGCAGCCGCAGCGTTTGCCCGCTATGGTTATGAAAAAACCACCCTTGACGACATCAGTAAGAGTGTAGGCCTGAACAAAGCCAGTTTGTATTATTATTTTAAAAACAAGGATGATCTGTTTGTCGCTGTTGTGGTCATGGAGACCACGGCTTTTTTTGCCGATTTACAGGCCAAAACACTTGCCATCCCCGATGTGCGCCGCCAGGTTCGGTATTACCTCACAGAACACATCCGCCGATACGGAGAAGTGTTGCACCACAGCAACCTTTCAGCTGAACGAGCCAGTATGCTTGATCCCATTTACAGAGAAGTATACGGCGATTTGCGCCAAAAAGACATTGAATTTTTGGCCGCAATCCTCAAACGCGGGGTGGCCGAAAACGCCTTCTCTTTTCCCGACACCTCTATGGTCGTGGCCGAAAACCTGCTCCACCTGACTTTGGCACTGCAACATGAGGTGGTCTTTATGGCCCGTAGACAAGATTCGCCGGCAAATTTAGACTTCTCTCCCTCTATGGACCACATGGAGCGCTTGCTGCGCCTGGTGCTGCGCTGATCCGCAGTTGATCATTCTATTTACTTTTTGTAAAATTCATTTTTTTATCGATTTTTTGTTTCTGCACAATTGTTATTTTAACGTTTGCCAGTACCTTTGCAAAAATTTTCAAACAAACGTTAAACAACTGCTTTTTTATGAAAAGAGCCCTTACCACCCTTGCACTTGCCATTTTCTGCTGGAGCATCGTCTCCGCCCAAGTTACCCTCCGCCCTTACTTGGGTTTTAATACTTCTGAATTGTCGGAAGACTTGGTAAAAGATTCGGCCACATTTGCCAACAATGTGGGCTTTCAAGTTGGTGCCGATTTGCAAATTGGCGACAAGTTTTACGTACAACCCGGTGTTCAGCTGGAATTTCTGAACAACACCATTGAGCCTAGATCTGGCGGAGAAGAAGACTTGAAACGCACTTACCTGCGCATTCCGGTGATGGTGGGTTACAACTTTGCCGGTGCCGAGAGTAACTTCGGCTTCCGCGTGTTTACCGGCCCGAACATGGGCATCAACATGTCGAGCAAGTCGGATCTCGGCGATGTAGAAGAAGAAGTGAAAAATGCCATTTTCGGCTGGAATGCAGGCTTGGGCATCGATTTCATTTCCATTCTGTTTGTCGACCTGGGCTATCAGGTTGGTTTGACAGAGGTATTTGAGGACACCAACCTGAACACGGGTGCCCGCAACAACCTGTTTTATGGCAACGCTGGCCTGCGGGTGCGCTTCTAATTACAACGAATACTTTTTTGGGGCTTATTAAATATTGGAAGAGGATTGACAAAACTTGTCAATCCTCTTCCATTTGTGGTTTACGCTCGGCAAGGTATCTTCACCCCATGAAGCATATCCTATTCGCCTTACTGGTGCCGCTTTGTCTGCACGGGCAAACCCAACTCACCTGGTACCTGCCTGATGTGCCGTATAATTCGGCTATTCCCACGCCTGAGTCGTATTTAGGGTACCAGATCGGCCAATGGCACGCCTCGCACGATCAGCTCGTGGGCTACATGCGCGTGCTGGATGCAGCGAGCGACCGCATACAGCTCAACGAGTACGGCCGCAGCCACGAAAACCGGCCACTCCTTTGCCTCACCATTACTACTCCGGCTAACCAGGCGCGTTTGGATATCATCCGGAAAAACCGCAAAATAATGACTGACCCCGCGCAAAGCGGCAGCATAAACCCGGCCGACCAGCCAGCGGTGGTGTACATGGGGTATTCCATACACGGCAATGAGGCATCGGGAAGCAACGCAGCCCTGTTGGTGGCTTATTACCTTGCGGCCGCCCAAAGCCCGGAGTTGGACAAACAATTGGAGAACACCGTCATCCTTTTTGACCCCTGTTTTAATCCCGATGGCATGCAGCGCTTCAGTGCCTGGGTAAACAGCCACCGCGCCCAGCATGGATCGCCCGATCCTGTGGGCGACGAATTCAATGAGCCCTGGCCAAACGGGCGCACCAACCATTATGGATTCGATTTGAACCGCGACTGGCTCGCCGCTACCCAACCTGAAACGCCCGGACGGGTGGCCATCTATCAGGCCTGGCGACCCAATGTGCTCACCGACCACCACGAAATGGGCTCCAACGCCACCTTTTTTTTCCAGCCCGGCGTACCCTCCCGCGTAAATCCCATTACACCCGCTCAAAACCAGGCACTCACCGCCGCCATCGGCCGCTTTCACGCAGAGACCCTGTCGGCTCACAACATTGCCTTTTTTTCCAGGGAAAACTACGACGACTTCTACTACGGCAAAGGTTCTTCTTACCCCGATGTGCATGGCGGCATTGGCATCCTGTTTGAGCAAGGCAGCAGCAGAGGCTCGGCCCAGCAAACCGAAAACGGGTTACTCACCTTTCCGTATACCATCCGAAATCAGGTGCTCACCTCGCTGTCTACCCTCAAAGCCGTGCATGCCCTGCGCCCTGAACTGAACGCATACTTGAAAACTTTTTACGGGTCGGTCACCACCGAAGCGCTTCAGGATTCCATAGAGGCCTATGTATTTGAAGAGGACGGTGCCAACAGCCGGGAAATGCTGCGCATCCTGCAACTGCACCGGGTGGAGGTATACAGCCTGCAAAAAGACCTGCCCGCAGCCCAAACCACAACCCGTTTTGTGCCGGCAGATTCCGTGTTCAGGTCGGGCCTGGCTTTTGTAGTACCCAGCGGGCAGGCGCAATACCGCTTCATTCGGACGTTGTTTGAGCGGCCGCTTACATTTACAGACAGCATTTTTTACGACATTTCGGCCTGGACGCTCCCCGACGCCATGGGCCTGGCCTGGGCCGCTGTTTCCCGCCGACAATTTACCGCCGATGTGCTGGGACAACGCGTAGACGCGCTGAACGAAACGCCGCTTGCGCCCCTGACCCGTGCACGATATGCCTACATGGCGCAAGCGCATGCGCACAACCTGCACGCGTTGCTGGCGGCGGGGCATCGGTTGGGCTGGCCCATGAAAGTGGCCACCAAAGCGTCCGTTTTTGAAGGAAAGCGCTTTGAGCCGGGCAGCGTAGTGTTTATGGTGAAGGAAGGAGCGGTCACTTTGCATGAAGAGATCCAGCGGGAATCGGCTGCATTGGGCGTGGCGCTGACGGTGCTATCCAATGGCCAAAGCGAATCTGGCCCCGATCTGGGCAGCAGCACTTTCCGGCCCTTGCAAAAACCGAACGTGTTGTTGGTTACGGGCAAGAGCATTTCGGTGAGTGAGGCGGGCGAAATTTGGCACTTGCTGGATCAGCGGGTGGGTTTGCCGGTCACGCTGGTGGAGGGGGGGCGGCTGAACGCTAAAATACTTGATCGCCACAATGTGCTGATCCTGGCAGGCGGCTTGCCGGAGGGTTTGGGCGAGAACGAACTGCGCGCGTTTGCGGCTAAGGGCAGCACAATTATCGCCCTGGGCAACGCTTTAAACGAGTTGAGCAGCCGCGGATTCGGAGGAATGGACATGGCACCGTCCGTATATACCGAAGAAGTGTCCAACATGCGCCGGCCCTACGATGCACAATCCAACGACCAGCAGAGCCTACGGAGCCCCGGGGCTATTTTTGAGACCACATTGGACCTGACGCATCCGCTGTGTTTTGGGTACCGACGCAATCGATTGCCGGTTTTTATGGCGAGCGACGACTTTTTTCAGGCTGCCGATAATCCGTACGCGACGCCTGTGGCGTTTACGGATGATCCTTTACTGGCTGGCTATATGCACGCATCCATGTTGCCCGCCGCGCCAGGTTCCGGGGGCGTGGTGGTGCTGGGTTTGGGGCAAGGGCGCTTGGTGGCCATGCCTTTGAATCCCTGTTTCAGGGGTTTTTGGCGGGGATCAGAGCGGTTGTTGCTCAATGCAGTTTTTTGGGGGAGCATCATTAAGTCGGAAACCACCCAAAGGAAGTGATCAGGCGCCGTTTGGGGGTTTGGGCCTAAGGATTTATTAACTCAAGCGGGTGCAGGAGGTAAGCGCGGCATAAAAACATGGGGCGCTCATTCAAAAATTTTATCGAGTTCATTGTGACTCAAAACGGCTATTTGTTCCGCCAGAGGATACCCTATTCGGGGAAGGTATTCCATTTTTACACCGTAATTTGAATATTTTACTTTTGATTTACGGCATAAAATTACAACAGGGTGTTTGTATTTTCATCACCCAGGCTTCTACGCTTTCCGGGTTAGCTTTTATTTCAAGAATCCCTTTGAGTCACTTGCCATGGTGGAGTGATCAGGCGCCGCCCGCAGGTTTGGGTTTGTGGATGTACACCACTTCAATTTTGTGGAGCAGGGAAGGGTCGTCAATGTGCAGGTTATCGCCCATGAGAATGCGATAGCGCCCCGATTTGGTGAAAACCGGTTGGTTTTCATACACGCCATACACGTACGGATCGGCTTTCAGGGCTACGGTGTTCACCCGCAACCGCCCGCAACCGGTGAACGCCATGCCGTCCATGAGGGGTTGCAATTTGCCGGAGGCTGTTTCGCGGGGGTAGATCACGTAAAAAAAGTTACCCGAAGGGTTCACTACCCCAAGGTATGGAGCGTGGGGGGTGTTGAAGTGGAGATCCAGCACTTCCCCTTTATACAGGGTGTCTGAATAGGTCCACATGTGCGGACTGTGTACTGCAATCGGTGCGGGGATGGGGGGTAAAACCGGATTAGAATGATCGACGCTCCGAAAAGTGCCGGCCATAGCCATACCACACACGCCCAGTAGTGCTAATGCTTTCATAGGCGGAAACAGGTTTGCTAGATTGTATAGGTATCCAACGACGAAATACCGTGCCAAATTCCTTGTTCTGTAAAATTATTTATTACGTAACCGAACGCAACCGCTTCAGCGAAACC
>JBMOHO010000268.1:0-5522 GCA_049317805.1 Saprospiraceae bacterium | reverse complement strand
AAGGATGAGCTTGTAAGGCTTTTTAAACATAGGCTTTTAACCTTTATGAAGATCAAAAGTTGAATAAACCCCACCCCCCACTCGTCATCAACTATCTAAACACAACTTCTCCCGGTGCTACGCCGACTGGGAAACTGTCGATTTTGGTGCCATCGAGCTTGTAGATGACCACTTGGCCATTCGAAGCAAAATCGCGCGGGTCGGCACAATACAAATGGTTGTTGGCGCTGTCGAACCCAAGTCCGTAGCCCTGTTGATTGGTAAAACCGGTAGTTTGCCCGCCATTGTTTTTCCAAACGAACCCGCCGGCGACCCACCTCAGGGTATTGTCGGATGCGGTCAGGAGGTCGTCTCCGTAGGGAAAAGTGGAGCTAAACACGCCGTTTTTCATGTTGGAGATGTATCCGGTGGGCAAGGGGTCGGAGAAAGAGCCCTTACTGAGTGCCCAGGGGTCTCCGAAAAGCAAAGCCACGCAGCAGGGGTTTTTGCCGGCTACCAACTGGCGCGATTGCTCTGTTTCGGTGGTCAGGTTGAAAATGGACACTGTAGAATCTACGCCAAAACCACCCGAATTGGGTACATAAAGTGTGTTTCCATCGCGGAACATTTTTTCAGGCCCTTTCCCCAGCGGAACGGTTTTGACAATGGTATTGGTGTTCAGGTCTACTTTGGCAATGCTGCCATTGAGTCCGTCTACGCCCCATTGGGTTACCCAGGCGGTGTTGTCGCTGGTCACCACCATAAAACGGGGCAAGATGAATCCGACGATGGTGTCCAAAAACTGGAAGGTATTGGCGTCGACCACCACAATCCGGTTGGTGCCATTGACCACGATGTAGGCTTTGTCTTTGTGAAAAGTGAGGGACTGTGCGAATTGGCCGAGCAGCGCGCCGTTGTTGTTGTTGGCAAAAATATCCGTTTCCGTTTCATCGGTGGCCGGATTGTGCCAGGTAATGCTGCCACTGCCCCCGAAAGGGCCTTCATTGACCACGAACACGCCGGAGTCGTATTTGCCTTTGGAGGGTTCGGGGTCGTCATCGTTGCAGGCCGTCCAGCATGCTGCAACAGCAATAAATAAATAGAAGAAAATCAGTTTGACTTTCATTTTAAAAAAGTTTAAAGTGAAAATGAAAGGCAAACGGGGGAAAGAAAGCAAAGCGGGCTGCAAAACGCAGTCCGAATCACCATCGGCTTTCACCCGAAGCCTGGGTTAAATGTGTTGATCATTGGCAGGTCTTCTGGCTCGTTTCACAAAAGCGCCTTCCCGGTTGCCCAGTGGCGGTGTTGCTTTTGCTTTGTTCGAAACTTACAGCAGCGGGGACTGCCCCGGATTTGCACCGGGTTCCCTTTTCATCCCGATGTTGCATCGGGAACCAATGATACAGTTTTGAGTTTTGAGTTATGAGTTATGAGTTTTGAGTTATGAGTGGGGTCTAAACTCAACATCTAAACTCCTCAACATCTAAACTCCTCAACATCTAAACTCCTCAACATCTAAACTCCTCAACTCCTCAAATGTTTCTCAGCGTGCCGTACCAGCCATTCGAGCAGGTTGCCGAGTGTGTAATGACCAAACCAGGAATGGGCTTTGGGCACGGTGGTTTTATTCAGGTCGACTACCTTGGCCAACTGGAGCAGGCGTTGCAGTTTTTCTGCCCCGATGATGAAGGATTTCAAGGGACTGGGCGGCGTGGTTTTCTGGAAATAATTGTATCGTTTAGCGGTTTTGCATTTTTTCCCGTTGGTGCTGTCGGCCCGCATCAGGGCGCGTTTGCCGCGTGCGGTGTATTGCACTGGTCCGGAGGGCGTCCAGCGGCGAGCTTTGCCTTTATGGATGGCCAGTTCAATGGCAGGAAGGTAAGCGTTCCAGAAAGCATTGAGGTGCGCGAGGGTTTCGGTTTTGGTCCATTTTTCGGGTGAGGGGCGCGTGTTGAGGGCTTCGGTGGTCAGTGCAGACCAGTCGCTGCGCGTGTGTTCGAGCAGGCGGCGCAGGTCGGCTTCCAGGCCATCCAATAGGTCGGATTGTTGCATAAGGAATTGAAAAGAACAATGTAAGGCGGGCAAAGGTAATGCAAAGCCGGCATCTTATGGCAGAAGGATGTATCTTTGCACGCTTAATTGCAGGCATGAAAACGAAGTCCATTCGGAAAGATAAAGTACAGGTCATTACCCTGGGTTGTTCCAAGAACCTGGTTGACAGCGAAAACCTGATTACCCAGCTGCGTGGCAACGATTTTGAAGTGACCCACGAGGAAAGCGACAGCGACGCCAACGTGGTGGTGGTGAATACGTGTGGTTTTATTGATGTGGCCAAACAGGAAAGCATCGACACCATTATTGAGTACGCGGCGCTGAAAAGCGGGGGTGAAATTGAGAAACTCTACGTCACCGGATGCCTCTCACAACGATACCGCGATGATCTGGCCCTGGAAATACCGGAAGTGGACGCCTGGTTCGGTACCCTGGAGCTGCCCGCCCTGTTGCAGCGCATGGAGGCCGATTACAAACACGAACTCATCGGCCAACGCGCCATCACCACGCTGCCCCATTACGCATACCTTAAAATTTCGGAAGGTTGCAACCGCACTTGCTCGTTTTGCGCCATCCCGCTCATGCGGGGCGGTCACGTGAGCAGGCCCATGGACGAACTGGTTTTGGAGGCCAAAAACTTAGCCCGCCGAGGGGTAAAAGAACTGCTGCTCATTGCGCAGGAGTTGACCTATTATGGCCTCGATTTGTATAAAAAACGCGAATTGCCCGCTTTGCTCCATGCGCTGGCCGATGTGGAAGGCATCGAATGGATCCGCTTGCACTATGCTTATCCGAATAAATTCCCATTAGACATCCTCGATGCCATGCGCGAACGGCCGGAAATCTGCAACTACCTCGACATTCCGCTCCAACACCACAGTGATCCCATGCTGAAAGCCATGCGCCGGCAAATTACCGCTGCCGAAACCCTGGAACTGCTGTCAGCCATCCGCGAAAAAGTACCCGGTATCGCTTTGCGCACCACCTTTCTGGTGGGGTTTCCGGGCGAAACAGAAGACGACTTTGAGCAATTGCTCGATTTTGTCCAAACACAGCGCTTCGAAAGGGTAGGGGTGTTCCAATATTCGCATGAAGAAAATACACGGGCATACGACCTGGCAGATGATGTGGATCCAGAGGTGAAGGCCGACCGCGCACAACGCCTCATGGATGTGCAGCAAAGCATTTCCCTTGAAAAAAACCAGGCCAAAATAGGCCAAACGTTCAAAACGCTCTTTGACCGCAAAGAAGGTGGTTTTTTCATTGGCCGAACCGAATTTGATTCGCCTGAAGTAGACAATGAAGTGCTGGTACCCGCTGCCGATCATTTTGTTCGCCTCGGTGATTTTGCCCACATCCACATCACCGACGCCGAAGCATTCGACCTCATCGGCCACCCAATCCCCTAACTCAACACTCAACACTCAACACTCAAAACTCAACACTCAAAACCCAAAACTGCCATGGTTTCCATCATCATGGGGTCAGACTCTGACCTGCCCATCATGCAAAAGGCGGCGGACATCCTCACAGAATTGGAGGTGCCGTTTCAAATGACCATCGTGTCGGCGCACCGCACGCCTGCGCGGTTGTGGGATTTTGCACAGCATGCGCACGAACGCGGGGTGCAAGTGGTGATTGCCGGCGCAGGCGGTGCGGCGCACCTGCCCGGCATGGTGGCTGCCATGTCGCCCCTCCCTGTGATCGGTGTACCGGTAAAATCGAGCAACTCCATAGATGGTTGGGACAGCATCCTGTCCATCCTGCAAATGCCGGAGGGTGTTCCGGTGGCCACGGTGGCGCTCAACGCGGGGCGTAATGCGGGCATTTTGGCCGCTCAAATCCTGGCGACAAATGATGTAGCCCTCCGCGAGCGGATCATCGCTTACAAGAAGCACTTGGAGGAAATCGTGCTGCAGAAAGCGAAGTTGCTCGAGTAGTTATTTCCCCTTGTTCTTTTTGTCTTCCTGAAATTTGATCACCTCTTCCATCACCTGGCTGAGTTGTTCGGCACCGATGCGTTTCATCAGGATTTCGTGGTTGCGGTTCAGGATAAAAATCTGGGGTGTGGAGACCACGTCGTATATCTGTTTGTAGCGGCTCTTGAGGAAAGGGTCGTAGTAGTTGAGAAACAGCAAATCGGAAAACCCTTTTTCCTCCACACTCTTCCAGCACGTTGGCCCTTCTTCGCCCACAGCCGTACACACGGCAAACACCTTGACGCCGCGGTCCTTAAATTTTTCGGCAAACTCTACCATAAATGGTGCAGCTTTCTTGCAATGGCTGCAATCCGGTGCCCAGAAAAAGAGCACCGTGTAATCGGCATCTACATCCCATAGGGTATGTGGCTGGTTGTCTTTGTCCAGTACGGAAATGTTCGGGGCTGTTTTTCCAATTAAAATTGGCGCTAAGCGGACAGCATTGTCACAAATTTTATCCAGATCCTCTTTTTTGGTCCAATTGGCATCCCCTTTGCAATAGTAGTCTTGAGCAACGTGGACGTAAACGGCGTCCATACCAACAATCTTTGATTTCGCATAAAAATTCAAAAAATGGATGAGGTAGTATTTGTACAGTTCCGGTGAGGACTTCATTTTCCGCAGCAGCCCGTCAATAGCAACATTGATGCTATCGGGATGCTGCGGAATCACCTTGTTGACGTACTGGTCAATCTTGGAGTGCAGCACGGGGCTGCGCAAGAGGCAGCGGTCAGACACGTCCAGGTTATCAAAATAGTGGCTTCGGTACCAGTAGTATTGTTTTACCCTTTTTTCTTCGTCGGTACCTTCAAACGAAGGCAATTCCGGCTCCATGGCAGAGCGCACAATTTTGGCAGCGAGGCTGTTTGGGCTTTTTTTCAAAAAATCGGCTTGGTATTGCTTGACGGATTTGTCTATACCAGACAATGTCTGCGCTAATTTCACCGAATCTTCCGGTGTGCTCCTCGACATTTGGGCGCGCAGGGTATCGGCTACGGTCCGTTGTTTGTTCAGGTAGGCCAGGTATTCATAAAACATCGCGTTTTCGTCGCTGCCTTTGACCTTCATGGTTTCAACGGCTTTTTTGGCGTCGGCCTGCATGGTGAAATCCTGGTCGTCTTCCGGCAGCAGAAACTGAATGAAAATGTTTTCCGGTTTCAGCACCAGCAGGTACACACCGCAGGGCAACAGGGTGTCGGCGTCAAACGTAAAATAGCCATCAGATCCCAAAGCGGCTGTGTCTTTCACATATTGCTTTTCGCCATAGTGAAAACCGAGGGTGACTGATTTTTCGGCGTAATTGTCGAGCTTAAACTTCAGGTTGTGCCCTTTGGGTTTTTGGGCCAATGCCGAGGCTGCCACGCACAACGGCAAAAACAGGAGAATAAATCTTTTGAGCATGATATTAGTCTGTTAGTCTGTTAGTCTTTTAGTCGTTAGTCTGTTAGTCTTTAGTCGGTTAGTCTGCCAGCTTTTATTATTCCGTAAACATTAAAGCAGAGCCGACTAACC
>JBMOHO010000267.1:0-5627 GCA_049317805.1 Saprospiraceae bacterium | reverse complement strand
AACTACGCCAAAGATGACCGCGCTTCATTTAGTTCACCCACCAAAATAGACCCGGTAAACAAACTTGTGTACGCCGACGACGGCTTCTTCTACATGGCATTTAAACTCCCTGAGTTTTAGGTTTTCACGCGCCGTTCAAACAAATCCATTATTTTTGTCTGATGAACCCACCCCAATTCCCAGGCATGAACCCCTACTTGGAGGGCTATCTGTGGCGCGACGTACACCAGTCGCTCATGCTCATGATGCGGGAGTTGTTGTTGCCCAAAATAGTGCCTCAATACGTGGCGCACATTGAACCTTATGTTGTTCGGGATAACCTTCCAGAGGCAGATATGGGAATGATCTACCCGGATCTCGCTGTTTTAAAAAAATATGAGGCGGAAGAACCCGTGGTCATGTACCCGGATCAAGGTTTTTCACCACCTGATTTTACTGTGCCTTTTGCCTCGCATGTGCCCGTACGCATTCCGCGTTTGGTCATCAAAAACCGCGAAGACATGCGCGTGGTCACCGTCGTCGAAATATTGTCGCCAGTTAATAAAAAACAACCCGGACTGCACAAATACCTGAAAAAAAGACGCCTATTGCACCAAAAGGGGGTGCATTTTGTAGAAATAGACCTCCTGCGAAGGGGAACACGCACGCTGAACCACCCACGATTAGCAGAAAACGACTACGCAGTCCAGTTGCTCCGCGCAGGTGCCGCGCAATCGGAAGTGTGGTGCATTTCCCTGCATTCCCCATTGCCTGTCATCCCCATCCCCCTGGACGCACCCGATGCCGACGTGCCGTTGAACATACAAGCCGCCCTAAACCTTGCCACTGAAAGGGGGATGTATCATTTGTCCATTGATTACCAGGTAGAGCCACCGCTGCCAGCGTTGAAAGACGAGCACAAAACCTGGTTGAAGTCTATATTGTCCCATTAATCCGTATATTTGCACACCAAACTGCATAAAACCAACACCATGATCCTCCAAATTATCCTATGCATCGCTCTGGCAGCCATTTCCATTTGGGGCCTAACGAACACGCACCGTTGGAGCAAGGCCCACAATGGCAAGTCGCACCTTGGATGGACGTTCGTGTACGTCATTCCCTTAGTACTGCTGAGCAGGCAATTAGACGCCTTGTTCAATTTTACGCAACAATACGGCAACTGGTGGGGCCCAACCGCAGCCTGCGCTTGCGCTTTTTTGCTCATGTTTACCACATCCCGCCTCCTTAAAAACACCCTCCAACCAACCAGACTAACCGACTAAAAGACTAACGACTAACATAATGTTCGACAGCTTAAGCGACAAATTAGACTCCGCCTTTAAAGTCCTCAGTGGCTCCCATAAAATCACCGAGCTCAACGTAGCCGAAAGCATCAAGGAGATTCGCAAAGCCCTTGTTGGGGCCGACGTGAACTACAAGATCGCCAAGGATTTTACCGACCGCATCAAAGACAAAGCGCTCGGCACCGAAAACGTCCTGAAAAACGTGAACCCCGGTCAGCTCATGGTCAAGATCGTGCAGGACGAACTGACCGAGCTCATGGGTGGCCAAAGCGCGGGCATCAACGTCAAGGGCAGTCCCGCCGTCATCCTCATTGCCGGCCTTCAGGGCAGCGGTAAAACGACCTTCAGCGGCAAACTCGCCAAATACCTCAAGGAAAAACGCCAGATGGTACCCCTGCTCGTGGCTTGCGACGTGTACCGCCCGGCAGCCGTAGACCAGCTCACCGTGCTCGGCGAAAGCATCAAAGTGCCCGTGTACAAAGAACCGGACAACAAAAATCCGGTCGACATTGCCCTCAACGCCATCAAACACGCCAAAGCGCACGGCAACCACGTGGTCATCATCGACACCGCTGGCCGCTTGGCTGTAGACGAGGCCATGATGAACGAGGTGGCCGCCATTAAGGAAGCCACCAAGCCCACGGAAACGCTGTTTGTGGTAGACTCCATGACCGGCCAGGACGCCGTGAACACCGCTGATGCCTTCAACCAGCGCATCAACTTCGACGGCGTGGTGCTCACCAAACTCGATGGCGATACCCGCGGTGGCGCGGCACTGTCCATCAAATACACCGTCGGCAAACCCATCAAGTTTGTCTCCACAGGCGAAAAACTCGACGCCCTCGACGTGTTTTACCCCGACCGCATGGCCCAGCGCATCCTCGGTATGGGCGACATTGTGAGCCTCGTGGAAAAAGCACAAGCCGAATTTGACGAAACAGAAGCCAAACGCGTCGAAAAACGCATCAAGCAAAACCGGTTCGACTTCAATGACTTCCTCGGCCAGATGCAGCAGATCAAAAAAATGGGCGACCTCAAAAGCCTCATGAGCATGATCCCCGGCATGGGCAAAGCCCTTAAGGACGTAGACATCGACGAAAAGGCCCTCGTGCGCGTGGAAGCCATCATCCAGAGCATGACCCCCGGCGAACGCAGCGACCCCGACCTCATGAGCCTTAGCCGCAAAAAACGCATCGCCCGCGGCTGCGGCCAAACCATTGAGCAAATCAACCTGTTTGTCAAAAATTTCAACGACATGCGCAAAATGATGCACCAAATGGCCAATACCCCCATGGGCCGTATGGGCGGCATGCCGAAAAACATGCCCATGCCCAAAGGCGGCAAGCGGAGGTGATGATTTTTGTGTAAAAAGTCGAACCGTTCGTTTAACTTTGTTTGATAAATGCAGGCCATGAGTATATCCGGAGTTGATCCGCACATTGCAGCCATATTGGATAGTCCGGCAGCCCCTGCGTTGGCAGCCGAGCTCAATTCGGCGTTGGAAGCAGAAAAAAAGCGACGACTCCAGTTTTATCAGGACATTGACGACGACCTGAAAGCCGAGTTCATCAACGGGGAAGTCATCATCCATTCGCCCGTCAAAAAGGAACACACCGACGCTACCGGTTTTTTATACAAAGTGCTTGACACCTACGTTCGGGTGAACCAGTTGGGCTATGTGGGCTACAAAAAAGTGCTGACGGCCCTCACCCGCAACGATTACGAGCCTGACGTGGTGTACTTCGGTCCCGAAAAAGCCGCCGGATTTCAGAAAGGCCATTGGAAATACCCGGCTCCCGACCTCGCCGTAGAGGTACTGTCTTTCAGCACAGAATCCCGCGACCGGGGCATCAAATTTGATGACTATGCCGCCCACGGCGTCTCCGAATACTGGATCATTGACCCTGCAGACGAAACCGTGGAACAGTATGTGTTGCACGAAAACGCCTACAAATTGCACCTGAAAGCGGGCCAGGGGCCTATACAAAGCCACGCCGTCCCCGGTTTTTCCATCGACATCCGGGCCGTTTTTGACGAAGCATGGCATTTAAACACGCTAAAGGAGATGCTGGGTTAACCACTCCGGCAACCATTTTATGTCCAACAATACAGGTGCCATTGCAGATCCAGAACATCAAAACCCAGCTCAAGGAGCGCGTGGCCAAGGGCCTCAACTTCGGCATTGAGGGCGTAGAGGAAGTGCTTGACCCTTCCGCCGCTGCGTTCAACGACTATGTGCTGCTCAAAAGCAAGTACAACGACCTGATGTACATGACCTCGGTGAACACCCTGCCGTACGAACAGGTCGAAGTAGCCCTCAACAAGTTGCGCAGCTCCCTGATCGAACTGATAGACCGGATCGATGAAGACGAACTGAAGTCGGCCAAACTGGAAAGCGACCTCAAAATCAATGCGTTGCCCACCCGTCGGGAAAACTTCTTTCGGCTGCTCGACATCCATTTTAAAAACCTGGACGCCATTTGTTACACGGAAATTTATGCCGAAAATACGGAGAAAAAATACCTTGCCCGCGAAGGCATGTACCAGTTTTATACGGCGCATCGCCGGCGACTGAAAAACACGGCCGAGTTGGATCAACCGGAAGGCATCAGCAAGGTAAAAACGTATTTCCAGGAATATTTTTCCCACGAAAACGGCGCTTTCGAGGTGTACTTCAACAACATCAAACACCTGCTGAACTATGCCCTCGAAAGCGACGTGGAACAGCTTTTCTTCTTAGATACCCTGCGTTCGCTCTTCTCCCGGTACGAATTGGCCATGATTCACTATTACGCCTTTTGCGGTGTGGACCCGGCGTTTAAAGACGTGGTGGACAAAAGCAAACTCATAGGGCCACATGTGCGGGAGGTGTTGCTGTCGCCAGGGCATATGTAATGATCCTCCGGCATTCCACCTGAAATATTCACACGAATATTCCAGGTACACTCGCTATATTTGCGTGAATATTCCAGGTGGCCATGGTAAAACGCTTGTACGAAGACGGGTTGGTTCAACGCCTTGGCGAACAACCCAACAAAATCATTATCCTGTACGGTGCCCGACAGGTGGGCAAAACGACATTGGCTAAAACGGTGTTGCAAGCCCTGCCCGGACGCCATTTGTTCATCAACGCCGAAGACACCGATTACACCGACGTGCTCTCCAGCCGTTCCCTTCGGCGTTTGCAAACCATTGTGGGCGGGTATGACCTGTTGTTGCTGGATGAAGCGCATCGGGTACCCGACATTGGATTGAGTTTGAAAATTTTACACGATTCGATGCCCGATCTGCGCATCATCGCCACCGGTTCTTCTTCATTCGACCTGGCCAACAAAACCCAGGAGCCACTCACCGGACGCCACTGGACCTACACGCTGTATCCCTTGGCCCTCTGTGAACTGGCGGCAGACATGTCCCCTTTCGAACTCGATCAGCAATTGGAATCTTTCCTCGTGTTTGGCGGTTACCCGCAGGCCTGGCTCATGCCCAACAATGCAGATAAAATGGAATACCTGCGCGGATTAACGGCCTCTTATCTGTACAAAGACATCTTAGACCTCAGCCCCATCAAATATGCGCAAAAACTACGGGATCTGGTCAAATTGCTGGCTTATCAAATTGGCTCGGAGGTGTCCATCAACGAGCTGTCCAACCGCCTGCAAATCAGCTCAGAAACCGTCATGCATTACATTGATTTGCTTGAAAAGGCATTTGTTATTTTTCGACTGCACGGTTACAACCGCAACCTGCGCAAAGAAGTGACGAGGCACGCCAAAATTTATTTTTGGGACCTCGGCGTGCGCAATGCCGTCATTGAAAATTTCAACCCCTTGCACCTGCGCAACGACAGCGGCGCCCTCTGGGAGAATTTCCTCCTTGCCGAACGGCAAAAAACACTCGCCTACACCCGTCGAAACGCCAACCGCTACTTCTGGCGCACCTACACCGGTGCCGAATTAGACTACGTGGAAGAAACAGGCGGCCAACTCTACGGGTATGAATTCAAATTTTCGAAAAAAACAGCCAAAGCGCCTCAAACGTGGAGCACAGAATACCCCGGCAGCCGTTTTGAGGTGGTTAACCGAGATAATTATTTGTCTTTTCTAACCTAAACCCTCCTCCCTTAACCTCCCATCCTCTGCGGTCAAAAAAAAAACCCGCCGAAGGCGGAAAAACCTCCCTTACCCCCCCTCCTCTGCGGTCAAAAAAAACCCGCCGAAGGCGGCAAAAACCTCCCTTAACCCCCCATCCTCTGCGGTCAAAAAAAACCCGCCGAAGGCGGCAAAACCTCCCTTACCCCCCCCTCCTCTGCGGTCAAAAAAAAACCCGCCGAAGGCGGCA
>JBMOHO010000266.1:0-5629 GCA_049317805.1 Saprospiraceae bacterium | reverse complement strand
AACCGGCGCAACACCAAAACGGCCCTGAAATTTGACCCAGGCCCGGTGCCCGATTTCTCCCACGCCGACAGCGACATGGAAAAAATGCTCGGCGACTGGAACGACTTTGACACCGCCCTCATCCACCTTGCCCAAGCGGAAAAACAAAAATGGGCCCGACCACACCATGACGCCATCCTGGAATTGCGTCGGTACTGGACCGACTGCGCCGACGCGCTCTGGTACGCGCTCGACAAACAACCCAGGTAGCCTAAATGCAGTTCAGGCCCATTGCAGCCGTTAACAAACAATTGCTTCAGGCGTTGTATTATTGCACCTTCACCAGACTGTAGAGAGGCCAAAACCTTTGCATCATGAACACCGCCACCATAGCTGCCGAGCAAAAACTCGAACGCCTGGGCTACCTCGACCTCGAAGTAGATCCCACCATTGACCTGATAGACGCCATCAACAGGCTCAAAAAAGAAAAAAATGCCGTCATCCTGGCCCATTATTACCAGGAATCGGACATACAGGATGTGGCTGATTACATCGGCGACTCCCTCGGGTTGTCGCAAAAAGCGGCCAAAACCGACGCCGACATCATCGTGTTTGCAGGTGTGCACTTCATGGCCGAAACAGCCAAAATGCTCTCGCCAAACAAAAAAGTGTTGCTGCCCGACCTGAAAGCCGGTTGTTCCTTAGCTGATTCCTGCCCGCCCGCCTTGTTCCGAAAATTCAAGGAGCAACACCCCGATCACACGGTGGTGAGCTACATCAACTGCACCGCCGAGCTCAAAACGCTCACCGACATTTGCTGCACCAGCACCAACGCGGTGCAAATCATCGAGAGCATTCCAAAGGATCAGCCCATCATTTTTGCGCCGGACAAGAACCTTGGCGCGTATTTGATCAAAAAAACGGGTCGCGACATGCTGCTGTGGAACGGTGCCTGCATGGTGCACGAAATTTTCAGCCAGGAGCGCATCGCCAAGCTGCGCCACCGCCACCCCAACGCCAAATTCATTGCACACCCGGAATGCGAAGAACCCATTTTGGCGCAAGCCGATTTTATTGGCAGCACCACCGGACTGCTGAACTTTACGATCAATAATGAAGCCTCCGAGTTTATTGTGGCCACAGAGTCGGGCATCCTGCACCAGATGCAAAAAGCGAGCCCCCACAAGACCTTTATTCCGGCCCCGCCCGAAAACAACTGCGCCTGCAACGATTGTCCGCACATGAAACGCAACACGCTGGAGAAACTCTACCTGTGCATGGAATACGAACTCCCTGAAATCACGCTGCCCGAGTGGATCATCCGCGACGGCAGGGCCTGCATTGACCGCATGATGGAGATTTCGGAAAAGGCGGGCCTGGTGACAAAAGACTGAGCTTTTACCGCACCTTTGTCCACCGATGGTTCGGCAATAAAATTTATTGAATCTTGATGCAGCACAGGATATCCCTTGTTTTTGTGAAGTGTTCATGGCTGTTGGCGGCGCTATGGTCTCCCATGGTGTTGTTTGGTCAAAATACGGCCACGGTGTTTGGCCGCATCACCGACGCGGCCAACGAGGCGCCCGTCGAACTGGTCACCGTGTTTGTCAAAGACGGCAACACCTCGGTCACCACCGATGAGCGCGGCAATTACGCCATTCAGGTGCCCGCAGGCCAACGACTGGTGCTGGGCTTGCGCCGGGTGGGTTATCAGGATGCGACGGCTGATGTGTTGCCCCTGGCGCCCGGTGCCCGGTTTGCGCTGGACATCGCCCTGGCGCCCAAGCAGTCGAACCTGGAAGTCGTCATCCGCGAACGCCGGCTCGAAGACGCAGGCATGGTGCGCGAGCGCAACATCGAAGAATTGAAGCTGCTGCCCAGCACCACCGGCAACCTGGAAAGCGTATTGCCCAGCATCGCACTGGGCACCAACGCGGGCTCAGGCGGCGAACTCAGCTCCCAGTACCAGGTGCGGGGCGGCAACTACGACGAAAACCTGGTGTACGTCAACGATTTTGAAATTTACCGTCCGCAACTCATACGCGCCGGCCAGCAAGAGGGCCTCACGTTTCCGAACATAGACCTGCTGCGCGACCTGTCGTTTTCGTCCGGCGGTTTTCAAGCCAAATACGGCGACAAGCTCTCGTCGGTGCTCGATGTCAAGTACAAACGACCCGACAGCCTGCGCGCCAGCATCGGTGCCAGCTTCCTGGGTGCCAATGCGCACGTGGAAGGCAGCATCCCTTCCCAAAAAGACCCCTACCGCGCTTTTCGTTACCTCGTGGGCGCGCGCTATAAAACCACCAGGCTGCTGCTGGGCAGCTTGGACCTCGAAGGTGAATACGTGCCCAATTTCACCGACGTGCAGGCCTACCTGACGTACGACATCAACCGCGACTGGCAGATCGGTGCCATCGGCAATTTCAACCGCTCGGTCTATAATTTTAAACCGCAAAGCCTGGCGCGCGCTTTTGGCTTGATCGATTTTGCCCTTCAATTGCGCACCGCGTTTACCGGACAGGAAGTGGACGACTTTACCCAAACCATGGGTGGGCTTTCCCTGACTTATTTGCCCGACCGGGAGCGCAATCCGTTGTACCACAAAGTACTCGGTTCTGTTTGGCGCAGCGATGAAAACGAGCGTTTTGACATCATCGGCGATTACATCCTCGGGGAACTGGACGCCAACCTCGGCTCCGACAACTTCGGCGAGATCGTCAACATCCTCGGTACCGGCACCCAACAAACGTACATCCGCAACTATTTGGACATCAACGTCCGAAACCTGGAATACAAAGGCGGCATTGAACTGCAAAACGACGACACGGAGCAAGGGCTGGTGCGCAGCCACTTCCTCCAATGGTCGGCCAAGTGGCAAAACGAGGACATTCAGGACCGCATCAATGAATGGGAACGCCTCGATTCTGCCCTCTACTCTTTGCCTTATGACACCATCCAGTTGCAGGTGTTTTCCGTGCTCAAAACCCGCAACAACCTCAACAGCAACCGCTTTTCAGCATCTTTTCAGGACACCTGGACCTGGCGGCAAGACGGGGTACGTGAAATACAGCTCAGCGCGGGGGTGCGCGGTCAATATTGGGATTTGAATGGCGAGTCGTTCATCACGCCCCGCGCCCAGTTTTTGTTTAAACCGCTCAATACCGCCAAAGACATTTCGTACCGCATTGCTACAGGCCTGTACTACCAGCCCGGGTTCTACCGCGAGTTGAGGCGTCTTGACGGCACAGTAAACACCAATTTGAGCGCCCAGAAGTCGGCTCACGTGGTAGGCGGCCTCACTTACGATTTCCTGTGGGGCAAACGCAGGCCGGTTAAAATGCGCCTCATCAGCGAGGTGTATTACAAAAAAATGTGGGATCTGGTGTCGTACGACATTGACAACGTGCGGATACGATACGCTGGCGAAAACAATTCAGACGGTTATGCAGTGGGTTTCGACATGCGCCTGAACGGCGAGTTTGTGCCCGGTGCGGAAAGCTGGGTCAACCTGTCGTTTTTGCGCACCCGCGAAAGCCTCGACGGGGTAGAGCACCGGGTGCGGGAAGAAGGGCAGTCTGAGGGCAAAGTAGTGCCCGATGTGCCCAGGCCTACGGATCGGTTGTTCAACGTGTCCATGTTTTTTCAGGATTACCTGCGGCGCAACGAAAACATTCGCATGCACCTCAACCTGACGGTGGGCAGCGGACTGCCGTTCGGTATCCCGGGCAACAACACCGTGTACCGCAATCCGTACCGCTTCAAAGCGTACCATCGGGTAGACATCGGCTTTGGCTTCCAGCTTTGGAAAAGGGCCTGGGAAGAACGGAAGCCCAAACATTTTCTGCGGTTTACCCGCAGTACCTGGGCAAGCATCGAAGTGTTTAACCTGCTGGATGTGGCCAACGAGGCCTCCAATGTGTGGATCAAAGCCATAGACAACACCCAATACGGCATTCCAAACTACCTCACCGGACGCCGGGTAAACCTTCGATTCCGAATAGATTTTTAAACGAGCCATTGAAAACCCAAGTTCTCAAAACATTATTTTACCTTTGCGGCCAATTTTAGCGTACATCTTTTTCATCGGGCATTGTAGATTAAAGCATCGCCCATCCAACAAACACGAACAGACTAATGCCGTATCTATTCACCTCCGAATCCGTTTCTGAAGGCCACCCAGACAAAGTGGCGGACCAGATTAGTGACGCCATTTTAGACGAGTTTCTTCGTTTAGACCCCAATTCCAAAGTAGCTTGCGAAACGTTGGTAACCACCGGTTTGGTCGTTATTGCCGGCGAAGTGCGCTCTCAGGTGTATGTTGATGTGCAAGACATCGCGCGCCGCACCATAGAACGCATCGGGTATACCAAGGCCGAATACCAGTTTGAAGCCCAGTCCTGCGGCGTCATCAGCGCCATCCACGAACAAAGCCCCGACATTGCTCAAGGCGTTGACGTAGGCAAACAGGAAGAAGAACAGGGCGCTGGCGACCAAGGCATGATGTTCGGGTATGCCACCAACGAAACCGATAACTACATGCCCCTGGCCCTTGATCTGGCACACTTGCTGCTCCGCGAACTGGCCGCTCTCCGCAAAGAAGGCAAACAGATGAAATACCTGCGCCCGGATGCCAAAAGCCAGGTGACCATCGAATATACCGATAAAAACGTGCCTGTAAAGATTGACACCATTGTGATCAGCACCCAGCACGATGAGGACGTGAATCAGGAAAAAATTGAGGAAGACGTCAAAAACATCCTCATTCCACGCATCAAAGAACAACTTTCGAATCACGTACAAAATTTGTTTACCGCCGACATCACTTACCACATCAACCCAACGGGTAAATTTGTGATCGGTGGCCCCCACGGCGATACCGGACTAACCGGCCGCAAAATCATTGTGGATACGTACGGGGGTAAAGGCGCGCATGGTGGCGGTGCATTTTCGGGTAAAGACCCCTCCAAAGTAGACCGTTCAGCAGCCTACGCCACCCGCCATATGGCCAAAAACCTGGTGGCTTCCGGCTTGTGCGATCAGGCCCTCTTGCAAGTTTCTTATGCCATCGGCGTGGCCCAGCCAGTGGGTTTGTACGTCAATACGTATGACACCTGTAAAATCTCGGGGCTGTCTGACGGCGAAATTGCCACCCGCCTGCAAAAACTGTTCGACATGCGTCCGGCATCCATTGTAAAACGGTATGGCCTGAAGGCACCGATTTTCTCCGAAACGGCTGCGTATGGCCACTTCGGACGGGTACCGGAAAAGAAAAAGGTGATGATGGGCATGAACGGTCAGGCCCGCGAAGTAGAGGTGGAAACGTTTACCTGGGAAAAATTGGACGCGGTTGAGGTTATTAAAGCTGAATTCGGGTTATAAGGAAGGGAGGTTGAGGGAGTTGAGTTGCCGCCTTCGGCGGGTTTTTTAACCACAGAGGAGGGGAGGATAAGTGTGGTGTGTTTCCGCCTGCGGCGGTTTTTTTTGACCACAGAGGAAAGGAGGTTAAGGGAGAACACATTTATAAAACCTCCCTTAACCTCCTTTCCTCTGTGGTCTGTTTCCGCCGAAGGCGGTTTTTTTTAACCACAGAGGAGGGGAGGTTAAGGGAGAACACATTTATAAAACCTCCCTTAACCTCCTTTCCTCTGTG
>JBMOHO010000265.1:0-5670 GCA_049317805.1 Saprospiraceae bacterium | reverse complement strand
CCATTCCCCCCCCATAAAATCAAAAACCCCGGATTCTCTGCTGATTACAGGCAACTCATGCCCAAAAAACGAAAGCAGCGGATGGGCCCGCCGCCAGGACGTCAATTTTGCACCATCATGTTTAACTAAAAAAACATACTATGACAAAATTGAACCGCGGATTCGCCGTACTGATGGTCTTCCCGATCTTGTTGGCTTTCGGTTGCCGCAAGGATTCATTCGAATCCAACGCCCCCTCACTTGAACCCGTCAGCAACTTCCGCGACATTGACACCCCGGCCGATTTCACCTGGGAGACCAGTCGGACGGTGCAAGTGAATTTTACAGCCATTCCAGACGATTTGCGTCGTCAGGTGCTGCGGATCAGTACCCCCGACGGGCAGTTGCTGTACCGCCAACTACAGCCGGCTGCTGAAGCCGCCGTCATTCCGGTGGAGGCACCCGGCTACATGGAATCCATCACGGTATCCTATGGCGGGTTTTCACAAAGCTACCGGGTAACCGGCAACAACATCACCGTCACCATCAATTGATCCACCCCAATCCTCCACGCACACAAACATCACCAACCATGAAATCTTTTTTGAACACTGCGGGTTTTGCCCTGGCCCTGTTGTTTCTGGCGGCGAACAGCTCCGCCCAAACCCTTAACCTGAACTGTGAGTCTGGCAACCGAGCCACTGAACAAGCCAACTGTTGGGGCTTCGGTGCGGTGACCTACACCAATACCCCGGCCAATATTGTTGCCGGCGCCTGGTCTGCACGCTCCAACTCCATGTCCAACAGCAGCCCCAATGCTTCCTGGATCAAAACGCCGTGGTTAAAACCCGGCAGCGGCAACATCACCTTCAAAGCCAAACTGGAAAACACGACCGGTACCAGCGGCAACGGCGCTTACAAAGCGGTCAGGCTTCGCTTCATCACGTACGACAGCAACAAGTCGTTTGGCGAAGGGGTTATCCTTGCCGACTCGTTCCAGTACACCTTTGTGGCACCCTACACCAGCACGGTGACGGTTTCGTGGCCCATTCCGGCGTCTATTGCCAATTCTGGAAACCCCTACAAGCTCATGATCAGCTTCCTGGGTTCTGGCGGAAACAACCGGACCAACTTCGACGACCTGGTGTTGCCGGGCATATACTGGTCTGATCCGGCAAACAACTGCCTCCCGCTGCAGCCGGATGCCGACAAAGACGGCATTGCTGACAAAGACGAGGACTACCCCAACGACCAGTACAGGGCTTTCAACAACTGGTTCCCGGCCTCGGGCCTGGGTACGCTGATGTTTGAAGACTTGTGGCCCAATGTCGGCGATTATGACCTCAACGATTTGGTTGTGGATTACCGGTTCAACACCGTGACGGACGCCCTGGCCGAAGTCGTCGAAATCAAGTACACCTTCATCCTCCGCGCCGTGGGGGCAACCCGCAAAAACGGATTTGCTTTTCAATTGGACGACCTGGATGTTTCGCGCATCACCAGGGTCACTGGTGCCAAACCAAACGCCATTCCAGGGGTGGCCTTGAATGCCAACGGCACAGAAACCGGACAGGAAAAAACGAACATCATCGTGGTGGGCGACGTGAAAAGCGGTTTTTCCCTGCCATCAGCAGCAGCTTTTGTGAATGTCAACCTCAACGACCCGGTGTTGACCAAGGATACCATCAATTTGGTGGTCACTTTCAAGGAAAACGGCGCGTTGCCTCCCGGCGGCGCCATCAAATACACA
Source organism: Saprospiraceae bacterium (assembly GCA_049317805.1). Taxonomy (GTDB): domain Bacteria; phylum Bacteroidota; class Bacteroidia; order Chitinophagales; family Saprospiraceae; genus M3007. The sequence continues at coordinate 3,941 of JBMOHO010000265.1, read as the reverse complement.
GAATTGACGCCGTCGAAGTTCAATCCATACATGATCATCGAGCAGGAACGGGGCAAAGAGGTGCACTTGGCGGGCCGCGAGCCGAGCGACAAGATGAATACCTCGTATTTCGGACAGGGTCAGGATGACAGCAGTGAAAACGACAACAAGTATTTTGTCACGGCCAACAACCTGCCCTGGGCACTGAACATTTACAGCAGCTTGCCCAATCTGGTGGAATCCACCGATTTTACCCAGGGTTTTGTGCACTTTTCCTCCTGGGCACAAAGTGGCGGAACGCAATTTGCGGACTGGTACCTGGATATTGCGGGATATCGGAACAACAGTTTGTTGATCAACCGTTGATTGTATTAAACGGGTTCGGGTGTTTGGCCCTTTTTCGGGATTCCATTTCCGAAAAAGCGTCAAACGCCCGAAACCCTAAACCGAGATTGCTGGTTTAAAAACCAAACGTTGTGTCATCCGTACAACATCAGTTAAGATAATACCGTCCCGGCACTTCTAAAAACCAACATATCTCTTTATCGCCGGCTACTGAGTAACGCTCCCCTTGGCATCCTCGCCTGTAACCCGCTTACCAAACGCCAGCGACAGCCCCATACGCAGGTTCACCTGTGGCGAAGCATAGGGTTGAAACGCCGTCAGCAGGTTGTCGGACGCGAAATAGAACTGCACCGGCCCAGGCTTTAAGCCAAGGTGAAAACCCACATTGGCGGCTGAGCGGCTGTTGAACCCGTACATGGCGCCCACCGAAAGCCATTGCAGCGGCGTCCAGCGCAGACCCACACCCACGGCCGTTTGGTCAATTAAGGTGCTGTTCTGGTGAAAAAACGTGGCGTTCACAGCCCAGTCGTCGGCCAGCTGATAATTTACCCCGGCATAAAAGCGCGTGGGCAGCGTGGAAGAAAAATCCTGTGCGTCGCGGCTGAACGCAAAAATGTCGTTCAAGGTGTCCAAATCTGTCCCAAAATCGATGCTGTCGCTGCCGCTGAGCAGGTCTTTGCCGTCGATGATGCCGCCTTCGTAGGTATAATTGCCATTCGTTCGGAAGTAATAAGAGTCTTTTTTCCAGTTGAGCGTGCCGCCCAGGTCCAGCACACTGGCGCTGATGGTCAGGCGCTCCAGCAGGCGCACCTCTGCCCCCAAATCAAAAGAGGCCCCGCTGTTTTCAAACAGCCTGGTTTGGCCCACATTGTCCACCAGATTGAACGCGAAGCCGAGGTCTGCGGTGTCTATGCTTTCCACCAGCCCCGACGACCAGAAACCGTAGTCAGCATCTAAGGTCAGTTGATACACGTCGGGGTCGGTGTACACCGTAGCCCGCTTGCGCCCCCGGTCGCCTTCGAGGGCGGTTACGCCCGACAGGAAGTTGACCCGCCCGCCCACCGTCACGCGGTCAAACGTTTTGGCCAAGCCCAATCGAAATTCCTGCCAGCCAAAACCCAGGGTTGAAGGGGCAATGTCCACCGTCTGGCCAATCAGGGCACCGTTACCCTCCCAGAGTATCTCCGGCAAGCCTTTGGGGTACACCACCACGCCGTGGGTGCGCACCGCATGTGCGGCGGAAACAAAAAAGTCGCCCTGCAAACGCAGGCCCACCGAAACCGTTTCCAAACGCTGGTCGAACACAAAATCGTTTTCCGCCTCTAATTCATTGATCAAGGCGCTGAAGTCGAGCTTTAACCCGTTGTCCTGACGCACCAGAAAATCGTCAAACGTGATGTCCCCGCTGTTCCAGGCATCTATCGAAAAGCCGGGCAATCCAACCTGGACATTTCGATCCTGTGGAAAAAATGCCGGATTGAGCGCGTTGGCGTGCCAGTAGTCCGACATCTGGTAAAACATCAGCTCCTGCTGGGCCGACACACCGGAACAGACCAGCACAAAAAGTAAGATGGAAAGAAATAATTTCATATACTATTTGATCAACAAGGGGTTAAAACAAACTCAAAACTCAAAACTCAAAACTCAAAACTCAAAACTCAAAACTCAAAACTGAGCCCTCACCCGAACGCCCATTTTCACAGCAGCGTCCTGTGTAGCCAAAAGTTTTACAGGAACCTGACCGCCTTGGGCCGTGGTGAAATACGTGAGCAGTTGTGCTTTGGTGGCAGTACGGATGCGGTTGAACCGCTGGGTGTCCATGGGGATAAACGTTTCGGTGCGTTCCATGCCGATGGCGATGCCATTGTTGTCAATGGGTGCAGCGCGCAGCATGGTTTGTGCGCCGCCGACAAACAAGGAATCCAGCACCTGCTCGTTGTCGTCGAGGAAAAACACCTGAAGATCCGCAGAAATGGGCGTTTCGTTTTCAGTGACCAATTTGAACTCCACGCCGGCAATTTTGGCAGTGTCCAGGGTTTCAAAATCGCCAAAGTCGAGATCCACCGTTTGGTCGGCGCCAAAGTTGAGGGCCGAACCCTCCAGCAAGAGTTCAACGCCCACCAAAAGCGTCACCAGGCTGCTGTCGGTAATGAACCCGGTGATGCTCGGATCCTGATCCACGTTGGCGATGCCGTCTATGTCATAAATCAGCCGAACAGGCTGGGAGTTGAAAATGTCGTCGATGTTGGAGTTGTTTTTATCAAAAAACACGTCGGTGTATTTGGTTTGCCCCACCTCGCCGTCTACGAGGGAAGGATAGTCCAAATCCAGGGCGCCGTTGTCCAGCACGGTGCTTTGCAAGGCTATTTCCTGGCCGTCTTTGTCCACAAACACTAATTTTTCCACCAGCAGGCGCGTGGGAAAGCCCCATGAATTGGCCACGGTAAACGTCACTTTGGGGTCGGTCACGGTCACGTTGCCTTCCAGATCAGTCTGGTTGATGTCAATTTCGATGGTGTCTTCGGTCAACGGGTACGTTTCGTAGCCCCAATAGCCCTCCATGTAGGAAAAAACCAGGCCCTTTGTGGGTATGAGCACGGCAGGCAGCGAGCCGGGTATGATGTCGGGGAGCCGCACGCGGGTACCGTTGGGCAGGTAAGCTTCGTACACCACGCGCAGTTTGTTGTTTTGCGCCCGCAGTTCGTACCCGTTCATGTTTTCCAGGGGACTGATGTAAGTTTCTTTTTTGTTGAGGCGGTATTTAACCTGGTAAGGCACCCCGTTTTTGGTCAACTGCGGGATGGTGACGGTAAAATCCACCGTGTCGTTCAAGTTATTGGTCACCACGGTTTGCAAGGTGCCGCCGATGAAGTCGATCTTGTCTACCCGTATCGAATTGGGCGCGTTGAAGTCGGCTTCAAACACCGTATCCTGCACCAGGATGGGCGCATCCTTGAAAAAGTTGAAGAGGTCGGTCGCGGGTTTCGACACCAGATCACCCGTATAAATGAGCGTCATGGTGCCGTCGGGGTTGACGAGGATGGAATCGCCGGACAAGGTGTCGTTCAGCACCTGATCCATCAGGTCTTTGAGGTTGATGCTGGTTTGAAACAGCGGGAAAGCGTAGTCAGCCTCGTGGTCTGCCAGTTCGACGTCTTCAAAATCATTGAAATTACACGCGGAAAAGCTGCAAATCAGAGCGATGGCAGGCAGGGCACGACGGAGAAACATGTTGTACATGGACACGTTGGGTTGGGACAAGCACAAAGGACGGAAGAATAATCAGAAGGTGAAACCCAAACTCGCCTGAATGGTCAAATTATGATCCTTATCGTCTCGGTATAGCAAACTTCCATCACTTCCCACGCGCGCTTTGGCCAAATCGGCCTCGTTTCGGGTGAGGTCCATCAAACCATACTGCACCCGGCCGCTCAAATAAAGGCTGTTGCTGAGGAAGTACCCGAGCTCGCCGACCAGGCCGAAGTCGAATGGATTATACAAACTGCCGTGGTCTACGGTTTCGTCAAAGTAAGCGCCGATTTTAGTGGGCTGGGTGATGTTTCGGCTGTCTACCTGTACGTTGAAGGTGCTGCCAAGGTCGCCTTCACCGGGGTTGT
>JBMOHO010000264.1:0-5676 GCA_049317805.1 Saprospiraceae bacterium | reverse complement strand
ACCCAGGGCCCATACATTAAAAGTGTATTGCTCTACCAACTGAGCTACGGAATCATACCGTGCATTTTCAAAATGCGGGGCAAAGGTACATGCATTTAGGTGATTTATGCAAACTTTTTTTTTATCCATTTTTTACTATCTTTGAGGCACCATTTGCACGCTTCGAACGTTTGGGCCTTTACTGTATCTTTTCAATCGACTACCATGGAAACCATACGCCAAAAGCAGGTCGGCGAGCAGATTCGCCGCTATTTCAGCATGATCCTGATGCAAGAGGGCAGCAATATTTACGGAAACGGAAAATTGGTGACGGTGACGCACGTCAAAATGACTCCCGATCTGTTGTTAGCCAATATATACATCAGCGTGTATGGCACGGAGCACAAGCAGGAAGTCATCCTCGAAATGGAAGACAACCACCAGCGCCTTAAACAAGCCCTGGCCGGCAAAATCGGCAAACAAGTGCGCCGCCTGCCGGAAATTGCGTTTTTCCTCGACGATACCATAGACGAAATGTACCGCGTGGAAACGCTGCTCAACCGCATCAGTGACGAAGACCGCGAGATCGGACATTCATGAAGACAGGGCTTTTTTTCGGCTCTTTCAACCCCATCCACATCGGACACCTGATCATAGCCAACCACATGGCTACGCAAACCGATTTGGAAATGGTGTGGTTTGTCGTCAGTCCGCACAACCCCCTCAAACCGAAAAAAACGCTGGCCAACGACTATGACCGCCTGCACCTGGCGCGCCTCGGCATCGGCGACAATCCGCTGCTCGAAGTGTCTGCTGTTGAATTCGGCTTACCCAGGCCATCTTACACCGTAGATACCCTGGCCTACCTGAAGGATAAATATCCCGATCGCGAATTTGCACTCATCATGGGTGCCGATAACCTCGCGACCCTCCACCTGTGGAAAAACTACGAGCACCTGCTTGAGCGCTACGACTTGTACGTGTACCAAAGACCAGGGGTCGACTTGGGCGAACGCGCCAGCCACCCGCGTGTCCACATCGCACAGGCACCGCTGCTCGACATTTCGGCCACGTACATCCGCGACTGCATCCGCAGCGGGAAATCGGTGCGCTACCTGCTCCCCGACCCGGTGTTCGCCTACCTTGAGCACAGCAATATGTATCGATAAGCCGCACAGGCAACCCATCCTCTTTTCCAGGCGCCATACAGACACAACAGTTTTTCCGATGCTTATGTCTAATGCCATCCTCCGTTACGGCCTGCTCAGTGCGCTGCTCTCCATCACAAGTGTTTCGCTTTGGTGCCAACAACAACCAGATTTTGGTTTTCCGCCACTCCGCATCGGCGAATGGCGTCAGCACTTGCCCTGGCAGCGCGTCACGTACGTGACCCAAAGTGCCACCAAAGTGTATTGTGCCACCGAGCTGGCTGTTGTCGAAATTGACAAAACTGACCGATCAACCCGTTTTTTGACCAAAGTAGAAGGGTTAAGCGATGTAGGCGTGCAGCTCATCCGATACAATGCCGCGGCAGATATGTTGCTGCTGGCGTACAGCAACAGCAACATTGACCTCTGGAAACCGTCTAACGGCCAGGTCATCAACCTCCCTTTCATACGCAGCAACATCAACCTGATCGGCGACCGGGTTATTTACGACGTTTATTTCGATGGCGCTTTTGCTTACCTGGCTTGTGGCTTTGGCGTGGTGAAACTCGACCTCAACCGCGCCGAAGTGGTGTACACTACTTTTACCGGCGTTCCAGTGCATTCCTTTTCCATTTTTCAGGGTAAATTATATGCCGGTACGGAAGACGGGCTGTATGTACTGGACGAAAACGACATCAACCCGGCCGATTTTGGGCGCTGGAGTCTGCTCGGTTCGCAAACAGGATTGCCCGCCGGAACGAACATTACGGCACTGTGCAATGGCGGCGACGCCCTGTACGTGGGCGGTGGCCGGTCGCAATATCGTTTTGATGGACAAACGGCCGTGAAAGAAGAGAGCCATCCCGTTCAGGATGTGGTGTACATCACCCACGAAGGCCCGGGCATTGTGGTGGGCTGGCGACAAGGGTTCAACGGCCGTGTGGTGTACCGCGAATCCGTCGGCAACCGATACGAAATCATGTACCCCTGTGACGCCATTCGGCCTTTGTACTGCATTGAGGACGGCACCAAGCGCTTCTGGTTTGCTGATTTTGCAGACGATTTTCGGTTTTACGACCACAATTCCGGCCAATGCGAGCGTTTTGCGTACAATTCACCCTATAAGCAGCAAAGCTCGCAGATTGCAGTTGCCAACGGCCGGGTATACGTCAGCACGCCAGGTTACGACGTTAACCTGAATCCAGACTACAACAAAGACGGCATCTATATCCTTGAAAACAATACCTGGAGGCGTTTTTCCAACATCAGCAATCCTGAGTTGGCCGATGGCGACTGCGGCAGCAGCATGTGGCGTGTGACACCCCACCCCACAGAAAACAAGTTTTACGCGGGCAGCTTTGTGGGCGGCCTCGTAGAAGCCACCGAAGGCGGTGCCAAGACCAAATGCTACACCCAGTACAACTCTATTCTACAAAATGCCGGCGCTTCAGGCCCTTCCCGAACGGCCATTGGCGGCTCCGCTTATGACGCCGACGGCAACCTTTGGATTTGCAACTACGACGCCATTGCGCCTATTGCTGTGTTGAAAGCCGACGGCGTGTTGCGCAACTTCTCGGCCGCGCCGGCCAACAACCTGCTCCGGGTAGCCGTAGACCAAAACGGGTATAAATGGTTTGTCATCGCTTTCAACAGCGGGGTATTGGTATACGACAGCGGCACCGACATAGACAGTCCGGCCGACGACCGGTATCGCCTGCTCACCACCGGCAACACCGTATTGCCTACCAATACCGTCAACAGCCTGGCGGTAGACTTGGAAGGCGACGTGTGGATCGGTACCCAACAGGGTGCCGTGAGTTTCGAGTGCGGCAGCAACATTTTTGACGACAACTGCAAGGGCACCAGGCGGATTGTGACGGTAGACGATTTCAACGGCTACCTGCTCGAAACCGAAGAGGTAAAAGCCATTGCCATAGACGGTGCCAACCGCAAATGGTTCGGCACGAACAACGGCATTTTTGTGCAATCGCCCAACGGCGACGAGCAATTGGCCCAATATACCGAAACCAACAGCCCGCTGTTCGATAACGCCGTCACCGACATCGCCATTGATTCAGAAACCGGCGAAGTATGGATTGGCACCGAAGGCGGCTTGCAGTCGCTCCGCGGAGAAGCAACCGGCGGCGGAACCATCAATTCGCCCGAACCCTATGCGTATCCGAATCCGGTTAGGCCCGATTACGACGGCCCCATTGCCATTTACGGGCTGGCGCGCGACGCCAATGTGAAGATCACCGACATCACGGGCAACCTGGTGTACGAAGGCACCGCTTTGGGTGGACAGGCCATCTGGAACGGCCGCGATTATCTTGGCAGAAGGGCTGCCAGCGGCGTGTACCTCATATTCGCCACCAGTTCTGAAACATTTGATAAACCGGACGCGGTAATAGCCAAAGTAGTCATCCTGAATTGAGCAACTTTAACAGTTGCGGAACAATATTTTGTGCCCCCTTCGTGTTTTTAATTCACTAAGCTTTGCGAAACAATTTAACCACTCACTAAGGCCTATGCAATTTTCTTACTCTTCTGATTATTTGGTACAAATGATGTACCGCGAGTTGCCTCCGGAAATGGTTCAGGCAATCACGCAAATGATGATGCAAGACCAGCCCCTTGCGGCCCAGTACGCCTCCTTGCGCAAAGCCAAATCGCAATTGCCGCAGGTGCAATTCAACCCTTCCAAAGCGGTGATAGACCGCATCCTGCAATACAGCGCAGAAACGGCTGTTGCACCTTGCTGATCGACGAACGCGTCGCCTGATTTGTCGGTAAACAGCACGCAGGTTTGGAAATTCCCGTACTTTTACGTGGAATAAAACCCCAAATGATGAAAATGCGTCTGTATCTATTCGGTCTCCTTGCGCTTTTAAACTTACCAGCTCCTGCACAAGGAGGCGAATACTTCAATTTTACCGAAAGTGCGCGAGATGCTTACCACAGCGTCATCAGTTTGCGCTTTGCCGAAGGCCAACAAAAAACCGCTGCACTCCGGCAAGCAGAGCCCGGCAACCTCATACCCATTTTTTTGGATAATTACGTCGATTTCCTGACGGTACTGCTCAACGACAACGAAGCAGAGTACAAGCGTTTGTCCAAAAACATGGACGCCCGATTAAGCCAAATTGCACGGGGCGACCGCAGTTCTCCCTATTATTTGTACACCCAGGCCGAAATCAGGCTGCAATGGTCGGTGGCACACGCTCGATTCGGCAACTGGCTGTCTTGCATGTCTGACATCAAACAGGCTTATGCGCTGCTGGAGGAAAACAAAAAGCGCTTTCCCGAATTCAAAGCCAACCTGAAAAGCTTGGCCATCATTCATGCCATGACCGGCAGCGTGCCGGAAGAATACCGGTGGACCCTGAAAACGTTCGGAGGCATTCAGGGTACCGTTGATCAGGGCATGCGCGAGATCGAAGAAGTGCTGGTTTATGCACGCACCAACGATTATGTGTTTGAGGAAGAAGCGCTTGTGTTGTATGCGTACATGCAAATGTACCTCAACAACCGGAGCGATAAAGCCTGGAGTACCCTTCGAAACGGCAAACTGAATCCACAGCACAATCCGTTGGCTGCTTACGCCCTGGCCAATTTGGCCTTGCATACCGGCCGGAATGAGGAAGCCATTCAAATCCTCCAAAAATGCCCGGAAGGGCAAGGCTACCAAAACCTGGCGCACCGGCATTTTCTGCTGGGTGTGGCCAAACTCAACCGACTCGACGCAGACGCCAACAAACCCCTTGAAACTTTTGTCAACAGCTTCCGAGGCAGCATCAACCTCAAAGAGGCCTACCAAAAATTAGCCTGGTACCACCTGATCAACGGCAATGACAGCGGCTACAACCTGTACATGGGCTACGTCAAATTAAAAGGCGCCAACCGGTCTGAATCCGATAAAGCGGCCCTGCGGGAAGCCGATAGCGGCGAAAAGCCCGACCCCCTGTTGTTGAAAGCGCGGCTCCTGTTTGATGGCGGGTACGCCTCGCGCGCACAAGCCCTGCTGGCCGGACAGGAAAACAAATACGCCCAACAACCCAAAAACATGCTGGAATACACCTATCGTTCTGCACGCATAGCGCATGCCTTGCTCCAGCACGACAATGCCATAGGTTTTTACCAGAAAACCATTGATCAGGGTTACCGACAGCCCTGGTATTTTGCCTGCAATGCCGCCCTTCAATTAGGCTTGTTGTACGAGGAAAAAAAGCAGTTTGCCTATGCAAGAGAGGCATACCAACGCTGTCTTGACATCAAACCGGATGAGTACGCCACCAGCCTGCACAACAGGGCCAAAGCCGGGCTTAGTCGTTTGCGCGGAAAGTAATCTTGTATCTGATTTTTTGCCGTTCTTTGCCCGCGCATTGCACCAATTTTTTATTCTATGTTCCGACTTCTGTCTTTCCTGTTCTGCCTGTTGGCTTTCGGCGCCTGCGTTGTTAAACCGGTTTCCGACTTTTACCTTCCCACTCAAAAATACAGCGCGCCTGCCACGGTTGTTTTCGACAACAAGTCGGCCAATGCAGAGATG
>JBMOHO010000263.1:0-5729 GCA_049317805.1 Saprospiraceae bacterium | reverse complement strand
TCAGCAATTCAGCCTGGTACACAGGGCCAGAAGCCCTCATGCCCATGCCCGAAACCGCCTTGGTGCGCGTGCACAACACCGCCAACCAGGGGCTCGACAGCATGCGCCCTACACTGTTGTTCGGCGGACTGGAAGCGATACGCCACAACCAAAACCGCCAACACCCCGATTTGCGCCTGTTCGAATTTGGACGCGCTTTCCGTAAAACCGAGAACGCGTTTGTAGAGGAAAACCGATTGGCCTTGTGGATCACAGGCGCTCGCCAAGTGGAAAACTGGCAACCTCAATCCAAAAAAACTGCGGATTTTTATACGCTTAAAGCGTTTGTGCAAAACCTGCTCGACCGTTTCGGTGTGGGCGGATATCAGGAAACAAGCTTTGCCGACAAACCCTATCAGTATGCCTTGCGCTACCACCGCGGGCCACAGATACTGGTGGAATTCGGCGCTGTGTTACCGGCCTTGTGCAAAAAAATGGAGCTGAAACAGGCTGTTTTTTACGCCGATTTCGATTTTAGCGCGCTGCACAACGCTGTTAAGAAAAACAAAGTGCAATTCGAACCTTTGAGTCGATTCCCTCATGTACAGCGCGACCTGGCATTGTTGCTCGACCGCCATGTCTCTTTTGCCGACGTGCGCCAATGGGCCATGAAAAAAGGGAAACCCTTGCTGACCAACGTGGAATTATTTGACGTGTTTGACGACGAAAGCAAGCTCGGCGAGGGTAAAAAATCATACGCCGTGCGTTTTACGTTTGAAAATAATGATCGAACGCTTCAGGACAAAGACATTGACAACGCCATGCAGGAACTGCAAACGGTGCTTCAAGATAAACTGCAGGCTCAAGTGCGCCAATAACCGCTCCTGTTTGCCTGTTTTGCCCGCTGCAATGGCGCGCCTTTTCACCACACGTACATAGCTTCCAATCCAATTCGGGAATGGGTATTTATGATTAACCACAAAAGGGTACGGTTTTTGTACAAAAAAAGCGCCCCGGGAATCATCATCCCTCATCCCATGCCACAAACCGATATGGCTACAGAACTGCAAATAAATCATAATCAACAGGTTACTGTACTAATTGCCGGACGCCCTTATGTATTACGCGTCCATCCTGCCGACGAAGCACTCGTTTATCGACTGGCGCAAGCCATCAACGAGCAAATAGCAAACCTCCGACAGCAGTTGCCGGAGCGCGATGTGCAGGATTATCTGGCACTTGCCCTGTTGAGCAAGGCTTATGAAGGGCATCGTACGCCCCATAAACCGGCCGGTGTGCCATTGTAATTGACCCCGGATTGGGTGATTCAACTTATGTGCGTGTGCTCCGTTCACCAGCGGCAGCACTTTTGCTGTTGACTGTATTTTGAAAACCACGCTCCACCAGGAGCATAACCATATTTCTAAACAGTATTAAACCGATACACATGGAAACCGCCATAATGTTGATCATCGGACTGGCAGTCGGCGCCGTTGTAGCCTATTTTGTCGCCTCAGCCGGCGTCAAAAAAGCAGGCACAAAGTCTTCAGAAGAATTCAACATACAAGCCGACCGCATCCTGATGGAAGCCCGAGAAGCCGCCAAGCGAATAGAATCCGAAGCACAGGAGCGATCCGAAAAATTGATTGCCAAAGCCGAAGGAGAAAACGAACGCATCAAGCAGCAGAAAATACAGGAGGCCAAAGAACGCTACGCGCAAATGCGCAGCCAGTTCGACACCGAAAAAGCCCAACACCAACTCAAGTTGAAAGAACTGGAGGTGGATATCGTGTCTAAGGAGAACGACCTCAAACTGCAGCAGGAAACCTTCCAATTGCAACTCAAAGAGTTCGATTCGCGTAAAACCGACATGGAAAACCGGGAAGGGGAAGTGAATCTGATGCGCGAAAACCTGGACAAGCAACTCAAGGTTGTCCAAAAAAAGAAGGAAGAGCTCGACGCCGCCAACGAAGAACGCATCAAAGCGCTTGAGGTAATCGCGCAACTCAGCCAGCAGGAAGCCAAAGAACAACTGTTAGACGCCGTGCGCGCCAAAAGCGAAAGCGAGGTCATGTCCATCGTAAAAGAAGCAGTGACCCATGCCAAACTCAACGCCAACAAGGAGGCCAAAAAAATCGTCATCGCCACCATCCAACGCATGGCCGCTGAGTTCACCATCGAAAATACCGTATCGGTGTTCAACCTGGAAAACGACGACATGAAAGGCCAGATCATCGGCCGCGAAGGCCGCAACATCCGCGCACTTGAAGCGGCCACCGGCGTAGAAGTCATTGTGGACGACACACCGGAAGCCATCGTTATTTCTTCGTTCGACCCCATTCGCCGGGAGGTGGCCCGCTTGTCGCTTCAACGCCTTGTGGCCGACGGCCGCATTCACCCCCAGCGCATCGAAGAGGTGGTGGCTAAAGTGCGCAAGCAACTGGAGGAACAAATCATGGAAATCGGCGAACGCACGGTCATTGAACTGGGCATACACGGCCTGCACAACGCGTTGGTGCGCATGGTGGGCCGCATGCGTTTCCGCTCCTCTTACGGCCAGAACCTGCTCAAACACTCGATCGAAACGGCAGATTTGTGCGCACTCATGGCCGCCGAACTGGGCCTCAACCCCAAGCAAATCAAAATGGCCAAACGCGCAGGCCTCTTGCACGACATCGGCAAAGTAGCCGAAGAAGAAACAGAACTGTCGCACGCACTCGTGGGCATGAAACTCTGCGAACAATACAACGAACACCCCGTCGTGATCAATGCCGTGGGTGCCCACCACGACGAGGTGGAGATGAACAACCTCATCGCCCCCATCGTGCAGGCCTGCGACGCCATCTCCGGCGCACGCCCCGGTGCCCGCCGCGAAATCCTGGAAAACTACCTCAAGCGCATTGGCGAACTCGAAGAGCTGGCCATGAGCTACGAAGGGGTATCCAAGGCATTTGCCATGCAAGCCGGCCGCGAGCTGCGCGTCATCGTAGAATCCGAAAAAGTAACCGACCAGTATGCAGACGACCTCTCGTTCATGATTTCCCAGAAAATACAGGACGAAATGCAGTACCCCGGCCAAATCCGAGTGACGGTTATCCGGGAAAAACGAGCCGTAGCGTACGCACGATAAATTGGTTGGCGAAGGCGTGGTCATGTGGGTCGCGCCTTCGCCGTCAATCTTGCTAACTCCATTTTTTTCCTGATTGTTGGAGAAAGTCGCTATTTTTGTTAAAATTTTCTGATTCATGGACTATACCCAGTGGATTGAAATTAATCCTGCGATCATGTTGGGCAAACCCGTTATCCGAGGTACACGGTTGACGATTGAACTTATACTGGAGGAGCTTTCTAATTGCTTTTTTGACCTGCTGCACGTACCTTTGCGGGCTTATTTCAACCCATGTCCCTCGCCCCCAAACAAAAAATAGAAGTCACCAACCGACGCGCCCAGTACGAATACCATTTCGTGCAGGAGTACGACGCGGGTATTATGCTGACGGGCACGGAGATCAAAAGCGTCCGCAAGGGCAACGTGAACCTCAATGACGCCTACTGCCTGTTTGAAAACGGCGAATTGTGGATCAAAAGCCTGTTCATCGCTTCTTATGAATTGGGGACAGACAACAACCACGAGCCGCGACGCGACCGCAAGCTCTTGCTCCGCAAAACGGAATTGCGCAAATTGGAAAAACGGGTCAAAGAAAAGGGCCTCACCATCGTGCCCTACAAACTCTATGTAAACGAACGGGGGTTCGCCAAAATACTCATAGAGCTGGCCAGCGGTAAAAAATCGTACGACAAACGTGAAACCATCAAGGACCGCGAAAACAAACGCGACCTGGATCGCATCCGCAAAGAGCGCGAATAAGCATTCAGGAAGTCAAGCGTTTCAAAGCATACAGGCTGCGGTTCCAGGCGCTTTCTGGCTCCGGTTCTGTCAATGGCCCCTCAAAAGGTTCTCCCTGCCTTAAATAGCGTTGCACAAAAGCACTGGATGGCATACCCCATTTCCACAAAAAAGTGCGTCGACCGTTGTTCGGCTTAACCCTTCCGACCGTTTTGGAGACAAAGTGGTACGCCAGGGCGTCGCCCACGCCCATAAAATGCCGTACACCCACATTCCATAGTTTCATGGAAAAATCCGGATCGGAATACAATCCGGGCGAAAACTCCGTGCTATATCCGCCGATCAGATCCCAGGTGTCGCGGTGTACCAAGCTGGGCGGCCAGGTGGCGCCGCTCCAATGCCCCCGAATCAACTGAGGCACATCGGCCAGCAATTGATCTTCCTGAAAATCAAGCGGCCCTGTTCCGTAATTGCCCTGCACCAGCCATGCTTTGGGTTGGCGGCTGTTTTCAATCAACGTGCCAGACAAGTAAAACAGCGGATGTCCCACTTGCTGCACCTCGCGGTACAGGGCCACGTCCCAGCCTGGGCACAGGTACATGTCGTCGTTCAGGTACAAGATGTACTCGGTTTGCACTAAACTCCGGCAAGCATTGAGGGCGTAACACACGCCGATGTTGGCCGCGCTCCAGGTGTAATCAATATGCTCCTGTTGCTGCACCCAATCCAGCGTACCGTCGCTGCCTTCGTTTACATGCACGATGATCTGGTGCGGATATGCAGCGTTTTTAGCCAAACTGTTGAGCAGCAACTTCAAATAAGGGAGGTTATTCCACGTAGGAATGACCAAAGAAAAGAGGGCATTGCCGGAAGTACTCCGTAAAACTTTGGAAATGTTCATATCAAAAGGGCAAAACGGCGGCTGCCGATTGGTTTAAGGGGTAAAAATCCGATTTCCTTTGGAAAGAAAACACCGAACTTGCGGGCAAATCACTATTGGAAGCTTATGAGCATGTCGCTTGCGCGTTTTTTTTCGGCTGTCGGCCACCCTATGTTGCTGCTGACGTACGCCCTGTTGTTTTTGTTGTGCGTGAATCCGTACGCATTTGGCGTCAGTGGGCCAGGCGACAAAAAATCATTAATCTTGTTGCTTTCTGTTTTCAGCACCACTTGTCTGCTGCCAGGTTTTGGCATTGCGCTGATGAAACCCCTGGGGTTATTGAAAAACCTGGAAATGCCGGCTCAGCAGGAGCGCATCGGGCCGTACATCATCGGCGGGGTATTTTACTTGTGGCTGTTCATCAACCTGCGTTCCGGTGGCCAGACGCCTTCGCTGTTCAACGGTTTTGTATTGGGTTCTACCATTACGTTGTTCGTTTGTTTTTTTGCCAACATATTTACCAAAATCAGTGTGCATGCAGCCGGGGTGGGCGGCATGGTCGCCATGGTGCTGCTGACCATGATGTATTGGGGCGACCGTACATTCAGCATCGGTATGTTTGGCGGAACGGTATCGGTTAGCCTTTTGGTTATGCTGGCCTTTGCGTTGTTGGTTGCCGGATTGGTTGGCGCCTCCCGCCTGGCTATGGGCGCGCACACGCCGGGTCAGTTGTACCGGGGGTACGTTGCCGGGTTCCTGAGCGCATTTTTGGGGGCATGGTTGGCAAGTTGAAAGATGTGCAGCACGTTAAATGAACAAGCCTATTCCTTTCGATTTTTAGGTCCACTGGCGATTGCTTTTTTTGAGGTTAAAATTTGTGGAAAGCTTGCATTCTGTATTGCATGTGCTTAAATTTGCACAGCATTTAAAGTGACCACTGTATAGACAGACGCCTATAACTTTTCCCATAGAAAACACGTAGGCAAGACACCGACTTCAACTTGTGTTTTACGACCTAATCCT
>JBMOHO010000262.1:0-5733 GCA_049317805.1 Saprospiraceae bacterium | reverse complement strand
GCAAAAGCACCACCAGGCCCAGCGGCGACGGCGGCGTTCGCGCTCGAGCAGGCGTTCCATATCCGACCAGGCCACCGGATTGTAGTCGAACGGAGGTCGATCCAGGCCTTGTTGGAACAGGTTGTCTATGTCTTCCGGCTCGCGTTCAGCCATATTGATCGTTCAGCTTTTGTTGCACCATTTCCCGCAGTTTGGCGCGGGCGCGGGCGAGGTTCGACTTGGAAGTGGCAATATTGATGCCCAATTCGTGGGCTATTTCCTCGTGTTTGTACCCATCCATCACGTAGAGGTTAAACACCGTCCGATATGCATTGGACAGGGATTGTATCATTTTCAGCAAATCCGGATACGGGATCAACGATTCCAGGGGTTCTTCCGCTTTTGGTTCTTGTATGGTGTCGATGTTCATTTCCTGACTGAATTTTTTGTTTTTCCGCAAATGGCTGATCGCGGTGTTGGCCACTATTTTCCGAAACCACGGTTTGAAAGGCTGCGTCCGGTCGTAAGTATGCGCATGGCGAAACACCTTCAGAAAGCTGTCGTTCAAAATCGAAATGGCGGCCGATTCATCGTCCACATACCGCATGCAAATGCCCATTCCGTACGAATAATACATCCGGTACAGGGCATTTTGACTGCTTCGTTCCCAGTTGATACACCCATCGATGATCGCGAGCCATTCCTGGTCGGGCGCTTGTTCCATGTGTCGATTTCGGAAGATATGCTTATTTGGAATCGATTAAGCGTTTTCACATGCTGATAAATGGCGTTTCCCAAACCGTTCACCACTTCCAATACATACCATTCCCACCCCCAAAAGGATGCGTCATCCCCCACTCAAAACCCACCACTCAAAACTCAAAACTCAAAACTCAAAACTCAATCTCGAAACACCCTGCATCCGGCATGCCCCCGTCGCGCAGTTTGCCGTCCAGATCGCGGTCAATGCCCGGCAAGGGAACCGCATAACGGTTGGCGATGGAGTGGAGGGTATCCAGCCGGTACGCATCGCGGTTGGGGTCCAGGAAAATGGTATCCTGCAAGGTGGCAAAAATGCAAGGTTGACAATTGTTGGGAAAATCCGGCCAGGCGGTGGGTTCCAGCAGTTCCCGCACCCGCACGATGCAGTGTTCGAAGCGGTATTTAAACTGGCTGGGGTCGTTCAAGCGGTCGAACAGCACCAGTTGATCGGCCCTGCTGCCGCTGAGGATGCAGTTGCGGAAGATGGCATCCATGGGGAAAGCCACAAAGTCTGCGCAGGTGGGGTCTAAGCACAGGGCATTTCCCAAGCGCAAGGCCACCCCGTCGACCCCATAACTGGCGGCGGTGCAGTAGTTAAATGCGTATTGGCCGCCGTATTCAAGTTGTATGGAAAAACCGGTGTTGTTGTAAAACAGGCAGTTTTCGGCCAGGATGTCGGCGTGGATGCCAATAAGGCCGCTGTTGGCGGTGTTGTATATCTGGGTATTGCGCAGCGTGAGGTCGGCGGCTGAATCCACGCGAATGCCCACAATGGAATTGCGCACAATGCAGTGGTCGATGCGGTGACCGGTGGTGCCAGCCTGCAACCAAATGCCGGTCCATTGCCCGGGCACGTTGTCAAATTCGGGTTCAAGGCGGTCATCTTCAAAAATAACCGGTTGATCTACAGTGCCTTCTACGACAAGCTTTCCGGAGCCTTGAAAGGCCAGAAAGCCGTCGTTGTAGCGCACCACGCTGGAGTCGGTTTCCTGTTTGGCCAATCCGCCGTGTACGTGTACGCGGGTGCCGGCGGGTATGCGCACCGTGCAATCGTCGATGACAAGAATGCCGTAAATGACGTAAGGCCGCGGGTCGTCCCACACCCATTCCCCCCCGTTGCAGCCGTATGCGTTGACGTTGCCCGCATCGAAACGGCTGGGCAGGTACACCGCGTTTTGGCCGAAGGCTTCCAGCACCACTTTTTGCACGTTGCCATTGGTTTCGAACACGATGTTTTCTGAAATGACAAAAGGGCTGCTGGAAGGCGGCTCATTGGGATTGATGGTCACCTCGGCAAACACATACAGGCTGTCTTCGGGTGCTACCTCAATGTCGGTGTGCTGGTCGCCCGGCAGTCCGTCCACGTTCAGGTTGAAGCGCGAATCGCCCCCGTTTTCAAGGTAAATTTTGGAAATGCGGATGGATTCCTTGTGCGGGTTGAGAACCTTAAAAAAGCGCGTGGCCGAACCCAACTGGGTAAACACGGTGTCGAAACGCAGGGTGTCGGTGCTGAAAGCAAGCGCATCCGATGCGTCAGTGGTGAATTTTTCTTTTTGGCAAAGGGTCAGGAGAAGGAGACAGGAAAATAAAAGGAGGAAGAGTCGCTGGCGCATGAAGTGAATTTTTTAGAAAGCGCACAATTGCGTGATTTTGCGCTTCCATTACCTGCAAAGTTACCCCAAAATTTCTACAGCTGCCAAATCGCCCAGTAAATTGGACACAATCCTGTCGTCAACACCGCAAACTTGTTTGGTCAAATATCCGCTGCCCGACGGATTTTGGTACACCTCCACTTTTGACTCCTCTATATTGACAATCCAGACCTCCGGAATGTCCGCTTGGGCATACAAGGGCAACTTGATTTTTTGGTCTTTGTACAAAGAAGAATCGGACACTTCAATGAGCAAAAAGGCGTCTTTGGGCTCCGGATGGCTCTTTTGGTAAAAATCTGCCCGATACCGCAAGACGGCCAGATCAGGTTCAGGTTCAGAAGTCGGGCTAAACCGAATTGGATTCTGGACAGTGATGATGTAATGCAAGGGGGGCAAAGCAAGCATCAATAAACGGTTGAGTTTATTGACCATACCGGCATGCAAACTGTTTACAGGGCTCATGGTGTAAATTTCTCCCTCCAAAAGCTCCGTACGCCGATCGCTCGGCAGGATACCCGTTTCGGCCATCCGGTAGTATTCGCCAACCGAAAAATGGTGGCGCAATGTCGACTCTATGGGTACAAAAGGAGCTGTTGTAGGCATGAAAATGGGTTTGTCCCTGCTGTGTTGTTGCAAATATAAACAACAAGTTTTAAACGTCGCATAAATGGGCGTGTTTTTTTTGTAAAAGTGTTAAGGATATTAACACAAGGCATCCTGGTCATGCAGCCTTGTCCGGGCTATTTTACAAAATATATTAACGTGTTTTAGCGCGTAGACGGTTTATGTTGGCTGTTGATCAGGGCTCTGAAGGGCATTTTTTTGCAATTATTCTGATCCAAATGATGTTTTGCGATCCGGAAAGAACACTTTAACATTTCATTTGTTAAATATTTTTAACGTTTTCTTAACGGTTTGCGTTAACTTTGCATTGTTTTCAAAGCATGCCTCCGCAAACGATCATTGACGTCCTTATTCCGGCATACAACGAAGAAGACGCCCTGCCTTTGGTGCTGAATGCTATACCAAAGGATTGGGTGCGGCAAATCATTGTGTGCAACAACGGTTCAACCGACCGCACGGCCGAAGTAGCGCAAGCTGTAGGCGCGGTGGTGGTACAAGAACCTCGAAAAGGGTACGGCAACGCCTGTCTGGCGGGCATGCGTTACCTGAAAGCAATGCCCCCGTCTGAACAACCCTATATCGTGGTTTTTTTAGACGGCGATTACTCTGATTACCCCGAAGAGCTGCCAAAAGTGGTCGCGCCCATTTTGCACGACGGTGTGGACATGGTCATCGGTTCCCGCTTGTTGATGCCTTTGCCGCCCGGGGCCATGACTTTTCCGCAGCGGTTTGGCAATCGGCTTTCATCCCGACTCATCCGCATGTTGTACGGATACCAGTTTACCGATCTCGGGCCTTTTCGGGCCATTCTTTGGTCGGTGTTGCTGGACCTTGATATGCGGGACAAAAATTATGGTTGGACGGTAGAGATGCAGATCAAAGCCGCCCAACAAGGTTTACGCGTGCAGGAGGTGCCTGTGCGATACCGCCCCCGGGCAGCCGGAAAAAGCAAGGTATCGCGCACCCTTAAAGGTGCCATATTGGCCGGATCGAAAATTTTGGGGCTTACTGCCCTTCTTGCATTTCGACACCGGTTTTTAAACAACAGTTCCACAACAAAAAACAACTAACAGCCCAATGTTCGGTTTACACTCTTTTTTCGAGGCCCTTCAGTACCAAGCGTTTGTCGACTTTGGCTACCTGATGCTTTTTGTTTACTTCCTGGCCATGAGCGGCGTGACCATCTACGCCCTCTTGCAGTTTCACCTGCTTTTCCTTTACAAACGATACCACAAGGAAAACCCGGAAATCCAGTACACGCAATACGCCGCCGATAACCCCGACGTGCCGTTTGTGACCGTACAACTGCCCATGTACAACGAAATGTACGTGGCCGAGCGCATCATCGAATACGCTGTGGCGCAGAAATACCCGAAAGACCGTTTCGAAATACACGTGCTCGACGACTCCACCGACGAAACGGTGGACATTGTGGCCGCCAAGGTGGCCGAATACAAGGCCCAGGGCTTCAACATTGAACACGTGCGCCGGGAAAGACGCCATGGCTATAAGGCTGGTGCGTTGCAAGACGCCATGCCGCTTGCCAACGGTGATTTTATCGCCATTTTTGACGCAGACTTTACCCCGCGCCCCGACTTCCTCCGCACCACCATGACCTATTTCGAAGATCCGAAAACGGCCATCGTCCAAACGCGCTGGGAGCACATCAACGCCGATTACAGCATGCTCACCAAAATGCAGGCGCTGCAACTCAACGTGCACTTCACGGTAGAACAGGCTGGCCGTTCATACGGAAATTTGCTGCTCCAATTCAACGGTACCGCCGGTGTTTGGCGCAAAAACGTGATTCAGGAAGCCGGTGGCTGGCAAAGCGATACCCTTACGGAAGACCTCGATCTGAGTTTCCGCGCCCAAATCATGGGTTATAAAATTCAATACCTGGAAAAACTCGGCTCACCCGCCGAACTGCCCGTGGAAATGAACGGCCTCAAGGGCCAGCAGTTCCGCTGGAACAAAGGCGGCGCCCAAAACGTGCGCAAACTGCTGAAGCTCGTGTGGAATACCGACAAACTCAACACCATCCAGAAAATGCACGCCATCAGCCAGTTGCTGGCTTACGGGGTGTTCCTGTGGGTGTTCATCGCAGCCATGAGCAGCATACCGCTCGCGTTTGCGTTCAAGGAACTCGGCATTTCTACCCACTTCCTGTCGTTCTCCATCGCAGGTTTGTTTTCTGTGGCCATCATTTCTTACACAGCCAACATCACCGCCGCACTGAACCGCACTACGCCACCTTCATTTTGGGAAAAAGTGCGCTTTATGGGTTTATTCATCAGCTTTTTGCCCATTTCCATGGGCTTGTCGCTGTACAATGCCATCGCAGTGATCGAAGGATTCATGGGCAAGGCGTCTTCGTTTGTCCGCACGCCGAAATACGGCATCACGGGAAAATCGCAAACCAATTCCCTGCAAAAGGCACAATACGTGGCCCGGAAAATCTCCTGGGTGACCATAGCGGAAGGCGTCCTCGCCATCATTTTCGCATCAGCCGTAGTGGCTGGCATCGCCACCGACAACAGCGCATTCCTGCTGTTTCACTCTATGCTGGCTTTCGGCTTCGGCACCATCTGCTACTACTCGATCAAGCACCTCCGTCTCGATTGAGTTATGAGTTATGAGTTTTGAGTTTTGAGTAATGAGTTATACTCAATCTCGTGCTACTTTAAAGCAACGAGAGATTGAGTATAACTCATTA
>JBMOHO010000261.1:0-5769 GCA_049317805.1 Saprospiraceae bacterium | reverse complement strand
CTGTGGTTAAACGGCGACCCAGGCCTGATTCCGCCGCCCGAAGCGCGCAAAAAAGGCCGCAACTACAACTGGCCTACGCTCAACAACGAAGACATCATTTCGATGCCCGACAAGTGGGAGTACCCCTGGTATGCCGCCTGGGATCTGGCGTTCCACTGCATTCCATTGGCCCTCGTAGACGCGCAGTTTGCCAAAAACCAACTCTTGCTGTTTCTGCGCGAATGGTACATGAACCCACAGGGACAGTTGCCGGCGTATGAATGGAATTTCAGCGACGTCAATCCGCCCGTACACGCCTGGGCTTGCATGGAAGTGTATCGGGTGGAAAAAAAGCAAACAGGCCAGGGCGACGTCCGTTTCCTCAAACAGGCTTTTCAGAAACTGCTCATCAACTTCACCTGGTGGGTCAACCGAAAAGACAGCAACGACAACAACGTGTTTGAAGGCGGATTCCTTGGCCTGGACAACATCGGGGTGTTTGACCGCAGCGCGGGCATTCCAGGGGGCGGCTATCTGGAACAGGCCGACGGAACCAGCTGGATGGCGATGTACTGCCTCAACATGTTGGACATGGCCCTCGAAATTGCACAAACAGACGATGCCTTTGAACAGGTGGCCACCAAATTTTTTGAGCACTTCGTATACATTGCCGAAAGCCTGAACGAGTATAGTGTCAACCATGCCGACTCTTGGGACGAGGAAGAGGGCTTTTTTTACGACCTGCTGGTGATGCCTGATGGCGCCCGACAGTCCATCAAGGTACGCTCTTTGGTTGGGCTAACCACCATGTTTGCTTCCATCACCCTGGATGTAGAACGACTGAAAAACGTGCCAGAGTTCGTCGGTCGGCTCCAGTGGTTCAGAACGTACCAGAAAGACAGTCGGCTTTTTGTTGTGGTGGAAAAATATTTGGAAACCGAAAACATCCTGCTGTCTATATTGCCCCGGCATCGACTGGAAAAAATCCTGAAAGCCTTGTTGGACGATCAAGAATTTCTTTCTCCTGTGGGCATACGCGCCTTGTCGAAGAAACACGAAACGCCTTATGAAGTGAACATTAACGGTGCCCATTTTAACATCCGATACGAACCGGGGGAGTCCTCAACCGATATGTTTGGGGGCAATTCCAACTGGCGCGGCCCCATTTGGATGCCCATGAATTATTTGATCATTGAGTCGCTAAAAGCCTATTATGCGTATTATGGCGACGAGTTTATGATCGAATTTCCGGAGGGCAGCGGCCAGATGCGCAACTTGAATGATATCGCCAACAACATTTCGCTCCGCCTCATTTCCATTTTTCAGGCCAATGAGTCGGGTCACCGACCAGTCAACGGAGATGACTCCATTTACCAGCATGATCCGTATTTTAAGGATTTGATCTTGTTTTACGAATATTTCCACGGCGACAGCGGTCGGGGTGTGGGCGCTTCCCATCAAACGGGCTGGACCGGATTAGTAGCTGAACTCATCAATAGTGCCTCCTGGAAATGAACGAACACACAAAAAAAGTCATCGCCATTTACGGCAGCGGATTTCTGATCGGCCTCGCGTTGATCCTGTATCCGGCGGCGGGCAACCTGATGACAGACGCCCAATACCACGGCCTGAGCAGCGGCGCTTTTGGGGTGCTGTTCATCCCGCAGGTGATCACGGCCATCGTCAGCTCATTGCTTACGCCGCTGTTGGCCAAGCGCATTGGTATGGTTCGGGTGTGGCGTTGGGGGTTGATTTTCATTGCGCTCAGCATGTTGCTGTTTGCCGTGAGCGCGCTGGGCGTTGGCAATCCATCGTTGTCTTTTGCCATCTTGATGGTAGGAACGGCCGCGTTGGGGGCCTGCTTCGGCTTTACCGTTTCGCCACTCAATCCGTTTGCGTATGAGTTGTTTCCGGGGCGTGAGGCATCGGCCGTGACCGGCTTGCACATATTTATCGGATTGGGCACGGCCTGTTCGCCCTTGTTGCTCCAGCTGTTTCAATCGATTGGCATGTGGTGGGGTTCCGGTTTGGCCATCGCCGCCATGGCATTGGGCATGATGTGGTTCAAATCAAACCTGCCATTGGTATTAAAGGCCAGCACATTGGCTACTACAGACGCCTCACCCGGCACGCCTGTGCCTGTGCGCATCTGGCTGTATGTCGTCCTCATCTTTTTTACCTGCTCATGCGAGGCCACTTTTGGCAACTGGAGTGGCATTTATCTCGAGAAACAGGCGGGTTTGTCGCTGGCAACGGCGGCATTGGGGCTTTCCCTGTTTTGGGGGGGCATGACGGCGGGGCGCGTATTGTTTTCCCTGGCGGCCCTGCGTTATTCCACTGCGGGCATTTATTTGCTGACGCCGTTTTTGGTGACCGGTATCATGTACGTGATGCCGTATTTAAACGGCACAGTGCAGCACCTGTTAGCCGTTGGATTAGTGGGACTTTTTTTGTCGTTTTACTTTCCCAATACGTACAGTGTGGTTACAACCGAATTTCCGGCACATGCCACTCTAATTTCCGCGGCTTTGGTGGCGTCTATTCAGGTGGCTACGGGAGTGAGCGCACAGTTGATCGGCCAATTGAGTGCGCACACTCCACTGAGCACCATTTTTCAATATTCGGCGCTGTACGCCTTACTGGGTGGCGTATTGTCGTTGTACCTGCACTGGACACGGCCCGAGAGGCCCACACTTAACCGATGACGCGGAGGACGTTGTTTTCAATGCGCTGTGGCACATTGGAGGTATCCGGCGCTTCGAACAGCAAGCCGGTGACGCGCTCGTACAGCTCAATGTAGCGGTCGGAAATTTCCTGCACAAAGGCATCCGGCATGTCGGGCATCACTTGTCCTTCTTTTCCCTGAAACCCTTGTTCCATAAGCCATTCGCGGACGAATTCCTTGCTGAGCTGGGGTTGTTTTTCGCCCGAGGCCTGCCGCGCTTCGTAGCCGTCGGCGTAGAAGTAGCGGGAGCTGTCGGGCGTGTGTATTTCGTCCATAAGCGTCACCACGCCGTTGTGGAGGCCGAATTCGTATTTGGTATCCACCAGAATGAGGCCTTGACGGGCGGCCATGTCGGTACCCCGTTGGAAGAGCGCGCGGGTGTACTGTTCCATTAGATCGTACTGTTCGGGCGTAGCCAGTCCGCGGGCTAAAATGTCTTCTTTGGAAATGTCTTCATCGTGGCCTTCATCAGCCTTGGTGGCCGGCGTAATGATGGGCTCGGGAAAAGGGTCGTTTTCGCGCAGGCCTTCGGGCATCGGTACGCCGCAGAGCGTCCGGTGGCCGGCAGCGTATTCCCTGGCCGCATGGCCCGCCAGATACCCCCGAATGACCATTTCAATGCGGATGGGTTCGCACAGGTAGCCGATGGCCGCATTCGGATCGGGTGTGGTGATGAGCCAGTTGGGACAGATGTCGCGCGAGGCATTGAGGAAATGCGCGGCCAACTGGTTGAGCACGGCACCTTTGTGGGGTATAGGCTTGGGTAAAATGTGGTCAAAAGCGGAAATCCGGTCAGAAGCAATCATCAACAGGCGATCGCCAAGCGTGTACACATCGCGCACCTTGCCGCGGTAAAACGCGGTTTGGCCGGGGAAGGAAAAAGTGGTCTGGGAAAGGGTATTCATGGTTGGTCGTTAACTTGGGGGCGAAGTTGCGACAAAGGATGTATTGCTGGTAATTTTTTGTTCACACAATGAACTTGGGTCAAATGGTGCAATACTTCTAAATTTATCCGTTTACTTATGCAAAATACGCTTAAATTTGTACATTAAACAACTATTTTTTTATGTCCGTAAATCTTGAATCACGCAAACTGCGCATCGTTGATTATTTGGTCAATTTGGATGATGAAGCCATAGTACTCCAAATTGAAAACTTGCTTTTTCCACATGGAGATTGGTGGGACACATTGTCTGTAAAAGACGTGGAGGCGATTCAGGCAGGTATTGCCCAGGCAGAAGGTGGGCAAACAATAGACATTAGAGTGTTTATGTCCGATCTTCGAAAAAAGTATGAAGCGCATTAACATAACTATTGAGGCGGCTACAGCGGTCATTTCAAAAATGCCGAATGCCTTTCCGGCTTCGGAAAGGCATTCGGGCATACGAAGATGTGTAATTCACAAATTTACTTCTATTTATTATCGTATCGCTAAAGATGAAATTCAAATATTAGCTGTTACCGACAATAGAAGTGAATTTTAGCAATACCCATTTTAGCTGCTACTTCACAGGTGCCACAGCTGGTTGCACTGGATTTTGGCTCAGCTGTTGTTCCATTTTCGGTGCGGGCAGGGTGCTGCCGTGCGCGTCTTTAAAGTGTCCACCCAAAATGGGGGCAATGGCCAATCCGATGAGGCAGGTCAGCTTGATCAGGATGTTCATGGAAGGGCCGGAAGTGTCCTTGAACGGGTCGCCCACGGTATCGCCGGTCACGGCCGCTTTGTGCGGGTCGGAGCCTTTGTAGTATACTTGACCGTTGATGGTTACGCCTTTTTCAAACGACTTTTTCGCGTTGTCCCAAGCGCCACCGGCGTTGGACTGAAACAGTGCCCACAACACACCGCTAACCGTTACACCCGCCATGTAGCCACCCAGCGCTTCGGCGCCCATGATGAATCCCACGGCCAACGGCGAGAGGATGGCAATGAGGCCCGGCGCCAGCATTTCGCGCAGCGCTGCTTTGGTGGAAATTTCCACGCATTTTTCGTATTCGGCTTTGCCGGTACCTTCCAAAAGACCCGGAATTTCGCGGAACTGTCGGCGCACTTCATTGACCATGTCCATGGCAGCGCGTCCAACGCTTTGCATGGCAAAAGCAGAGAATACCACCGGCACCATGCCGCCGAGGAACAAAGCGGCCAGTACGTCGGCTTTAAAAATATTGATGCCGTCTATGCCGGTAAAATCCACATAAGCCGCAAAGAGCGCCAGGGCAGTGAGCGCCGCCGAAGCGATGGCAAACCCTTTGCCGATAGCGGCAGTGGTGTTGCCCACGGCGTCGAGGATGTCGGTGCGTTCGCGCACTTCCTTGGGCAGTTCGCTCATTTCGGCGATGCCGCCCGCGTTGTCGGCAATGGGGCCGAATGCGTCAATGGCAAGTTGCATGGCCGTGGTGGCCATCATGGCAGAGGCGGCAATGGCCACGCCGTAAAAGCCGGCCAGGGAGTATGCACCCCAAATGGCACCGGCAAACAGCACCACCGGCATCCAGGTAGACATCATGCCGGTGGCCAGGCCAGCGATCACGTTGGTGCCGTGGCCCGTGGCCGATTGTTTAACGATGTTCAACACCGGTTTTTTACCCATGCCGGTGTAGTATTCGGTGATCAGGGAAATGAGGGCACCGACAATGAGGCCGAGCACCACTGCAAAAAAGACGTTCATGTTGCCGATGACGATAGAGCCCCGACCAAAAAAGTTCATGGTCATGGTTGCCGGCAGCATCCACTGAATCAGCGGGAAACACACCACGCCAGTGATGATGATGCTCACCCAGTTGCCCATGTTCAGCGCGCCTTGCACCTTGGCTGCGCTGGGCTCGGTATTTTCGCCTACGCGCACCAGCCACATGCCGATGATGGAAAACAGGATGCCGAGTCCGGCAATGAGCATGGGCAGCAAAATGGGGCCAATGCCGCCGAAATTATCGGATATGCCGCCAGAATCGCGGATGACGGAGTTACCCAGTACCATGGCGGCAAGGACAGTAGCCACGTACGAGCCGAACAAGTCGGCGCCCATACCAGCCACGTCGCCCACGTTATCGCCCACGTTGTCGGCAAT
>JBMOHO010000260.1:0-5775 GCA_049317805.1 Saprospiraceae bacterium | reverse complement strand
ACGTACCCCGCAGATGCCGTGCAAGCCTGTATGCTGACGGAGGCATTACCGTAACCATCGCCATCCGCATCGGCATAAAAAGTGGAGGGCACAGACGGGAAGCCTAGGCTCCAGGCATTCAAACTACCGCCGTCCTCGTACACATCTATGACCGTCAACGTCCAAGTTCCATTCGGGTTTTCCCCGTCGAAAGCCGATAAAGGCTCGAACGGTTTATAGGTCCCGTTATTGGTCGGTGGACAAGGGAAAGTGCCATAATTGGCCGGTGCTTCATCATCAAAATTGATGAGCATATCGTCCTGGTCGCCACAAATCGATTTTAGCAATGTAACTTCCGTGCCTTGTGGGCTTTTCAATTTGACCGTCAAATCGGCAATCCAGATGTGGAAAATGTTGAGGTTCAAAACATTTAAATCCACCAGATTCGTTACCGGACTATTTACCGTGAGGTTAGAGATGATGGTTTGCCCATCTGGTATCGGAACGGGTACATCGGTGCTGGCGAGGACATTCGGGATGTCGTCTATGATGCCGCTGCAGTCGTCGTCAATCCCATTGCAAATTTCGGTGGCGTTCGAGTTAATTGCACTGTTTTGATCATCGCAATCAGTCGAATTCGCTACAGCTGGCCCTGTGAAGTTGCAGCCCACTTTTTCACCGCCGAAACCGTCTCCGTCAAGGTCTTTAAACAAAATCCCGGGCATGTCGCCGGAAACAACATTTGAGACGGTGCCGTTCATCGCCAGATTGCGGACAGCAGCCGGGCCGTAGGTATTAGCCAAATTTGAGAAATCTGTCACAGTGAGGTTATCACTGTAAGGTTGTCCGGTTTCAAAATCATAGTAGGCTTTCAAATCAGGTTCGTTGCCGCTGGGGTTACAAACCAAGTCTTGCTTCAACTCGTCAAGGCTGCGAACAGCGCTCCAGATCTTGATCTCATCCAGTGATCCATTGAAATTGGCCCAGGAGCCGTTCTTACCCGCGCCAAAAACCAGGTCGGTTGTGTTGTCGCCAGGTTGTGCGAAAGCGTCGCCATAGGTTTGGCTTTGGACAAAATTTCCATTCAAATAAAAACTAAGCGTGCGGTTGGCGGTCGCTCTGGTGATGGTAACATTGGTCCAATTACCCGGTTCCAGGTTGTTGGGGAAAATCATGTCCACCGTGTTGTCGTATCCACAGCAATCGTCGGAGTGCTTGTATCGGATTTGGCGGTTGGTCAAACCAACGATAAATTCACGGCCATTGAAAATCAAGGTCTGTTCTCCGTTAAAATAATCTGGTTTTATCCAAAACGAAATGGTCAAATCGCCCGTCAAGGCCTGCCCATTTTGCCCGACTGCGAGGTAGTCATTTATGCCGTCGAAATGCAGCCCACGACGGCAAGTTTCCGTATTGATTGAAACCGAAAGTGCCTGGTCGTTCGAATTGCCACAGTTGTTAGAGGCTTTTACTTTTAAAATGCCACCTGCGCTGTTGGCTGTTACGTTGATGCTTGTGGACGTTGAATTCCCGGTCCAGCCGGAAGGTAAAGTCCAGATATAACTATCCGCTCCTGCTACAGGGGCAATCGAGTAAGTTAAGGTTGTGTTTGCGCAAATCAGCGCGCCGCCCAAAATCGCGGCAGGCATATCTGGCCCGGAAGTGGTACAATTTACTTTCAAAATTGCCACTTCGGAGGTATCGATGAGACAATTGTTTGATACAATACAACGGAACTTGCGGCCGTCGAGCGATAATGCCGCTGAAGGAATGGCGTAAGTGGCTGTGGTCGCGCCAGAAATGTTTGAATAACTCGCGCCGCCATCGCTACTTTCTTGCCACAAATAGGTCGTCGTGCCACCGTTATTTGAAACGCCGACGGAGCATTCGACCGCAGCGTCCTGATTAACCGTTTGGGAAGCGGGTTGCGTCGTAATTGCCACCACAATGGGTTCAACCGCAAAGGTTTGCGCCGCAGATATAATACCGCAGGCGTCTGTTCCCATCACGCTGATTGTGCCGGAATTAGCAGTTGGTTTTACAAAAATCATGTTTCCAAAATTCGTTACCGACCAGTTGGCCGGCGTTGTCCACGACCAGGAAACAATGTTTGGATTGGGTGTTACAAAATAAGTGAAGTAGTTGTCAATGCAAGGCGCTGCTGGGCCGGTGATGGCACTCAAAACCTGCGTCAAGCAAGGCGAATTTAAGGTCGCAGGGGGCGTAGATTTTAAGTCGCAGCCGTTTGAGATAAAGCATTTGAATTGCCAGCCATTTTGTGTGGTGCTGGCAACGTTGAAACTGTAGGTATTTTCAGTTGCGCCGTCAATTTCAGCAAAAGTTGAACCGTCGTTGCTGCTATAGTACCATTGATATGCCAGGTTGTTACCCGAAGCGACCACGGTAAAAGTGGCTGTCTCGCCGGCGGAAACGGATTGGCTGGCGGGATTCGTGGTGATCGCAATGGCGCCGTTCGCGCAGTTTGGACAATCGATGATGTTGGCGGTTGAAAGGCTGTTGTAAGCGCCGTTCTGTATTAATCCATGGTAGGCATTGGCCGTTTTATCTAAAAAAATATTTGTGCCAGCGGAGCAAGCGCCACAATCCTGACCGCTCATCGGGTAGTAGGCGAGCAAACCGGCCTCATTGCCCAAGAGAGTGCAGTTCTTCTTATCGTTGATCTCGATAGCCGTTCGGGCGATGTTCCAGATTCTGATTTCGTCCATGCTACCTTTGAAATTCAGCCCTCCGCAAACAATATTCCCGATGCTGATTTTTGCCAGGTTGTTAAAGTCCTGGCTGGAAGATACGGTCAAATCCAAAACGCCATCGACGTAAAAACGCAGGGTTGTGCCTTTGCGCACGAAGGCGATATGGTGCCAGTTGCCGTTTGCCAAAGTGTTGCTTGTGCCGACAACATTCAGGTAATTGCTGCAAGTATTTGAGGTAGAAAACTCGGCTTTCAGTCGCCCACCTTCAATGAAAAAATTCCAAAAATTATCGCAGTTACAGATCGGTCTTTTGCCGATGAGCACGCAGTTGCTGTCAATTGTTTGCGCCCACATTTCCAGGGTGAAATCGGCGGTGCCGAAGTTGCCAAGGGATGAATCCTGGATTTCAACCTGATCGTCAACGCCGTCAAGTTGCAAGGCATTGGCCTTTACAATCGGTGTCCCGTTGGTTTCGATGTTGAAATCAGCATTGGAAACATCGAAAAAGATGTTGTCCGCTGCTTCTATTTTGATCCGGGATTTGTTTGAGCAAATTCCGGTAGGCAAGGTGATGGTTTCCGAGCCGTCGTTCGGCGTGTTTGCCGCCAAAACGTGGGTATAGTAGTAGCCTCCGTCGAGTGAGAGGCTGATTTTTACAGTTTGGCAATGTACGTTGGCATTGTCTGTATTTGCCACATCCCAGGAAATGGTCTGGCTGCTACCCGCTTGCCAGGTCACGCAGTCGTTTGGATAAGTGACCAGGAAAGGCCCGGCCGAACCATCGACCTCAAAACTGACTTGCTGGTGCGTTGTACCGCCTCCGCCTGGATGGTTGTCACGCACAAACATGCGGTATTTGATGTTGCGGGAGTAGGTTGGAAGGCGTTCGTTTACTGTTGAACTGTTGGATAAAATATCAGAAAGTTGCGGAATGGTGCGGCGCGGACTGGTTGAAGGATTGAAAATCCGCGCAATCGGCACATTGCCGTCGGCCGGGGTCGGCGGTGTTTGAATGGAGATATTGGACGCTGTGAAGTCAATATTTCGGATGTTGACTTGCTCCCAGGAGTAACTCAAGTCATCTCCGTCAGCATCGCTTGCAGTGCCAACGAGTTCAAAAGGCGTTGAAATGGGGATATAAAAACCGCTCGCAGGCACGCTCGATGTGGGGATATGATTGCCCGTCTCCAGTGTTTTGTAGCACGTTTGGGCGTTGATGTGATTGGTCATTTGGATTTGCGAGTAGACCCCAAAGTAATTTTCATCACCGACAGGCAGGATATTATCTATACCGCAAATGTTTGCATACGACATGATAGTGGTGCCGGAGCCGTATTCGTTGGTGCCGAATTGCCCGTTGTTGGATGGTCCGCAACTGGTCCAGGTATGGTCTGCGTCGAACTGATGTCCTATTTCATGGGCCGTGACCCGCAGGCTATAAAATGCACTAAAGTTGAACGCCTTGGCTTCGGTGCAAATTACAGGCTTGGCAGCGGCGCAACAGGCGCCGGTCACAAAGATCAGGCCCACATCAAAACCTTCCTGGCCGATGAGTTGGTTCACAACTGCAATGTTTTCATTGGCCGCTTCGCCACCACCCAACGCCGTGAAAGGGTCGGTTGCAGCACTTGTAAAAATGAGATTATCCTCCTTGACAGGCAGGACAAACCGAACGGATAAATCACGCTCGTAAATCACATCCAATTGACCTAAAAACGCAACAACAGCCGCGAGGGCCTGCGCTTTTGTCGTCCAGCCATAGTCTTCAGCAAGCTTTCCTGGAACCGTCATAGCCAGTCTGAAAACACGCAACACGTCGCCTGTTTCATTCGGGCCTGCCGGCGCCAGGTTCTTTTTATGCCCGGAATCTGTAGGGGCGATCGAGCCTTCCCACAGGCAGTTGAAGGGTTGTTGAATGGAGGGGTCGTTTTTCCCCCAATAAGTGAGGTAAATGTTGGCGGAATTTTTCAAGGCTTTACGGATGTACACATCTTGTCCGAATTGTTGGGAGTTAAAAAACGCGCCAAACTCATCCGCGCTTACTGACATGCGCCCACGCGCGAAAGGATCGTCCACGCCCGTAAGTATATAGGTTTTAATATCCGGGAACTTTGCTGCCAGTTCCGGCTCCATCAAGGGGCTTTCCCAGATTTTAAATTTTTGAAAGCTGCCATTCGGAAGCGGCAAATCAATAATTGTTGTTGTATTACGTGTATTGTTGGTTTCTTTAGCGGCAGATAAACCAAGGTTTTGCATAGCTGCTACATCAAGTTGCAGGAGGACGCCTTTTTCCAAGTTCGGTAGATCTGGAGTCAGTTCTGCTTTTGCCGGACTTTTACCAAGCGGTACCGGCGACCAAACGTTTGTTTGGGCTTGCATAAGCACGGTGCAAAACAAGGCGGTGAGGAGTAGCGCGATTTTTAGGGCGGAATGTATTTGTAAAAACACAGCAAAACCCAAACTTGAAGGCAGGTGGCGGACTTTCATATAACAAGGAGCAGTGGATAATTCGAAATAGGGGTAAATGTCAGATTTTTAGGTTATTACAAGTTAGGATATCGAAATAATATTTTAAGATTTATGCACGTTGTTTGCGCTATGCGGCGCTTGTTTCACTACAGATTATACAGATTTTAAGCGTACATCGTATCTGCGAAAATTCTGGTGCTCCATGATGCTCATTGACTATATTTTGACACATATTGAGTTTGCTGACATACTCAGGATTAAATTCACCCGCTTTTAACTCCACCACGATGTAGCACCGAAGTTTCAAGTGATAAAACAGTAGATCTAAATAAAAATCCTGCCCTCCTAGTTCTATATGCACCTGTCTTCCTACAAAAGCAAAATGGGAAGGTTCATGTGTGGTAATTAGTTGACACTATTTACGAAACTGCATAGCAAGTACGTTTTTACCCACCAATACACCTTGCTTCCTGCCATTTTCGATGGCTGACCGGAAGTTATGCCCTGCATACATACTTGAAAAGGCCGCCTCTTCCGCAGCAGCATTGAAGGATTCATACACGCGTTCGGTTCCGTTGATATCGGTACGGCTTACATGGGTTCGGTCGGTAAACGT
>JBMOHO010000259.1:0-5806 GCA_049317805.1 Saprospiraceae bacterium | reverse complement strand
TCCGGATCCCGCCTGCCAAAACCAGTCTATACAGTTTACCGACCTTTCTGTCGGAAACATCACCAGCCGCGCCTGGACGTTCCCGAGCGGCAACCCTGCTACGTCCAACCAGCAAAACCCGGTGGTCACCTGGAATACCTCGGGCACGTTTAACGTCAAATTAGTGGTATCCGGACCAAGCGGCAGTACGTCGATCACTAAACCTGTGACGGTCATTGCGCAGCCCATCGCCAACTTTTCCTATGTGGTAAACGGCACAACCGTCACGTTCACCAACCTCAGTTCGCCTGCCAATAACGTGACTTATTCCTGGGAATTTGGCGATGGCGAATTCAGCTTAGACAAAGACCCTGTGCACACGTACGCGGTTGGCGGTTTTTATACCGTGGAACTGACGGTGACCAACGATTGCGGTTCATCTACTAAAACGGTGCTGATCAATACGGCACCCACAGCAGATTTTTCGGCCAACCCCACGAGCGGTTGCGCGCCATTGGTGGTGCAATTCACCGATGAGTCC
This sequence comes from Saprospiraceae bacterium, assembly GCA_049317805.1. Taxonomy (GTDB): domain Bacteria; phylum Bacteroidota; class Bacteroidia; order Chitinophagales; family Saprospiraceae; genus M3007. Next base: position 5,286 of record JBMOHO010000259.1, on the reverse strand, counting down.
AGCCCCAACACCACCAGTTGGGTTTGGCAGTTCCCCGGCGGTTCGCCCAGCTCGTCGAACCAGCAAAATCCGGTGGTCAGCTACAGCGTATCGGGCTCTTACGACGTTACGCTGAAAGCCATCAATTTTCAGGGATCCAGCACCGTCACCAAAAGCAATTTTATTTTGGTTGAAAACGTGCCCAACGCCAGCTTTTCGTACAGCATAAACGGTAAAACGGTTACATTCAACAATTTATCGGTAAATGCAACAAGCTACCTGTGGAATTTTGGCGACGGCAACACCAGCACGCTGATCAACCCGGTGTACACGTACGCCATAGGCGGCACTTACGTGGTGACGCTCACGGCCACCAACCCTTGCGGAAGCACCGTATCGACCAAGACAATTGTGATTGTGTCTCCCCCCGTGGCGGCATTCTCGGCAAGCGACACATCCGGCTGCGCACCTTTATCGGTGCAGTACATCGACCTGTCTACGGGCAATATCGACAGCATTCGGTGGAGTTTCCCGGGCGGAACGCCGCTCCAGTCTACTTTAGATACGGTCAATGTCAACTACAACACCCCGGGAACCTACTCGGTAACGCTGATCGCTTACGGTCCAGGCGGCAACGATACCCTGACCAAATCAAACTGGATCAGCGTAGGCGGTGCGCCGGTTGCATCTTTTACCGACAGCATCCATTTTGACACGGTGTGGTTTACAAATACCACCCTCAACGGCAGTACATACCTGTGGAATTTTGGCGACGGCAACACCAGCACACTCACCAATCCTGTACACATTTACGCCAATGATGGCGTGTATACGGTGACGCTGACGGCCACAAACGCTTGCGGTTCTGACACCACAACCAAGCAGATCACCATAGTTACCTTGCCGACGGCAAACTTTACGGCAAGCCCCACGTCGGGTTGCGCGCCGCTGGTGGTACAGTTTACCAATGCATCTTCGCCAAACGCAACCTCATTCAACTGGCAATTCCCGGGCGGCACGCCGTCCAGCTCCACAGCCCAAAACCCGTTGGTGACGTATAATTCGCCGGGAACATTTAGTGTGACCCTTACCGTGAGCAATGCTGCGGGTAACAATACGGTGACGAAAACAAACTACATCACCGTAAACACCACGCCGGTGGCCGGCTTTACCAGGGTTGTCAACGGCGCTACGGTGACGTTTGCCAATACCTCTCAAGGGGCTACCAGCTATTTCTGGTCGTTTGGCGACAACACCACGAGCAACCAGACCAATCCGGTGCACACTTACGCCAACGATGGCGTGTACACGGTGACGCTGACGGCCACCAACGCTTGCGGCAGCAATACCACCACGCAACAGGTGACCATTGTGACGCTGCCGGTTGCTGCTTTCACTGCCAGCCCGACCAGCGGTTGCGCGCCACTCACGGTGCAGTTTACCAATAACTCCTCGCCGAATGCGACCTCGTTCAACTGGCAGTTCCCGGGCGGTACGCCAAGCAGCTCCACTGAACAAAATCCTTTGGTGGTGTACAATGCACCGGGCGTATATTCGGTAACCCTGACCGCTACCAACGCTGCGGGCAGCAACACTGCCACACAGACCAATTACATCAACGTGGGTACCACGCCGGTGGCCAGCTTCAGCAGCAGCATCAACGGCGCTACGGTCACCTTCACCAATACGTCTTCAGGGGGCACAAGCTATTTGTGGGATTTTGGCGACAACACCACGAGCAACCTGACCAATCCGGTGCATACCTACGCCAACGACGGCGTGTACACGGTGACGCTGACGGCCACCAACGCTTGCGGCAGCAATACCACAACGCAACAGGTAACCATTGTGACGCCGCCGCTTGCCGCCTTTACGGGCAGTCCAACCAGTGGGTGCGCACCCCTGACGGTGCAGTTTACCAACAATTCATCGCCGAATGCGACGTCCTTTGACTGGCAGTTCCCCGGCGGCTCACCAAGCAGCTCAACCGCTCAAAATCCCCTGGTGGTGTACAGTACACCGGGCGTATACTCGGTAACCCTGACCGCCACGAACGCTGCGGGCAGCAATACCGCTACACAGACCAACTACATCAACGTGGGTGCTGCGCCGGTGGCCGGATTTACCAAAAGTGCCAATGGCGCTACCGTCACCTTTACCAACACGTCTATTGGCGGCACAAGCTACCTGTGGGATTTTGGCGACAACACCACGAGCAACCTGACCAATCCGGTACACACCTATGCCAACGACGGCGTGTACACGGTAACCCTGACGACCACCAACGCTTGTGGCAGCAACACCACGACGCAGCAGGTGACCATCGTTACCCCGCCGGTTGCCGGATTCAGCATGGGTGGAAATGGTACAGGTTGTGCTCCGCTGACGGTGCAATTCACCAACAACTCTTCCAACAATGCCACATCGTTTAGCTGGACGTTCCAAAACGGTACGCCCGCTTCTTCCACAGAGGAAAATCCGAGCTGTACCTGGAGTACGCCTGGCGCTTATGTGGTAGTCCTGGTGGCTTCCAATGCTGCAGGCAGCACCACGTTTACCGATACAGTGGTGGTCAACAGCTTGCCAACAGCTTCGTTTACCTACCAATTGGCTGGTTTGAGCGTGGTCTTCGCCAACACATCGCAAGGTGCCAATCAGTTTGAGTGGACTTTTGGCGACGGCGGTACAAGCAACGAAGCCAACCCAACCCACACGTATTTGCAGGGGGGGGTATACAACGTTACGCTGCGGGCAACCAATGCATGTGGGCTGTCGGAATTCAACAACCAGGTTGAGATCATTGGCGCTGCACCCATTGCGGCCTTCAGCGCCAGCGAAGTGAGTGGTTGTTCGCCGTTTTCGGTGCAGTTTACGGACCAATCAGCCGGTAACCCGATTTCGTGGAACTGGACTTTCCAGGGCGGCAATCCGTCTACCTCGAAGTTGCAGAACCCGGTGGTGCAGTACACCACTCCGGGCGTCTACACCGTCGTGTTGGAGGCCACCAACCAGTTCGGCGTCAACGAAGTCATCAAAACCAACTTCATTACGGTGAATTCGTTCCCCACTGTTGGGTTCAGCCACGTGAAAGCAGGGGCATTGGTTACGTTCACCAACTTGTCGCAAAATGCGTCCAACTTCCTGTGGAATTTTGGCGACAACAGCACCAGCAACCTCGCCAATCCAACCCATACTTATGCCGCTTCCGGCACGTATACCGTGAGCCTGACCGCCACCAACGAGTGCGGCGCAGCTACCCTGGAGCAGATTGTGCAGGTGATAATAGTAGGTACAGATGAGCCGGCCTGGGTAGAGCATTTCCGAATTTTCCCCAATCCGAACACCGGCGCATTTACCGTAGAACTGATCGGCGAAAACAGCGAGGAAATCGAGTTTGCGCTCTACAACGAACTGGGGCAACTGGTGAAACGCGACGTGTTGGGCTTCCAGACCGGTAACCTGGTCCACCATTTTGACTACACCGATCTTCCCTCAGCCATGTATAGCCTGCACATGAAAGCAGGCGGACATGCCTGGCAGGTGAAGATGGTTGTGCAGCAGAAGTGATGAACTCCAACAGGTAAAAAATTAAAAAATTAAACCGCAAAACCGCAAAATGTAAAACCGCAAAACCGCAAAAGTTTAGAGATCGCGATAAGGGCAAAACTGATCTTTCAAGCCAAACAACAGAATCTCGCCCTGTTACAAGGCCCCAAACTTTTGCGGTTTTACATTTTGCGGTTTTGCGGTTTTGCGGTTTTGCGGTTTAATTTTTTTAAACTCTTAAGGTAACTATTCAGCACCCGCCCGCAGCGAAGCAATTTTCACCACGGATGACTCAGATTTACACAGATTAAACATAAATTTCATTCAAAATACCGCATAATCCGGACATAATCTGTGTAAATCTGAGTCATCTGTGGTGAAATTAATCTTTAGGCACCGCCGCAGGCGGGTGCTAAACAGTTACCTCTTAAGTTTTTCAGCTTTACAATAAAATTTTCCCCATCCGAATAATTTTCCCTGTTCCAGCGTTTATTTCCTATCCATAACATCCATTTACAATATGAAAAAACTGATTGTTGGCTTGATGATCCTGGGTTTTGCCCAAACGGCCTTTTCGCAAGAGCTTAAATCCGTAGACAACACGCTGAACGCCGGCAAAGTCGAATGGCTGGTGCGGCAGGTGCGCGTAGAAGACATTCCGTATGGAAAACCGCACAAGGCGGATTTTCCCTTCAAAAACATCAGTTCCGAACCGATGTACATCAATTGGGTGAAAACCAGTTGCCATTGCACCGCCACCAATTGGCCAAAAGAACCCATTCCTGCGGGTGAAACAGGCGTCATCAGCGTGGAATACGACGCCCTGACGGAGGGTTCGTTTTACAAAATCGTGTCGGTGCTCACCAGTTTTGACCCCAGGGCGGGTGTGCCGCTTGTCATTACGGGTAAAGTAGTCAAAACCAACCCTGATAAATAAACCACATGTTGCTGCGTCGCGTACTCGCGGGAATCGTCCTGTTTATCTTAGCCTATTTTGGTGTATTGCTGCTCGCAGGCTGGCTGACCGATTGGTCGCCCGAAGGCTCCAACACCTTACCTTTGCAAGGCACGGCCTTGTCGCAACCTATACCCGACACCACACTGAGCGTCTTTATCTGGAACGTTGGCTACGGTGGATTAGGCGCTTCATCTGATTTTTTTTTCGACGATGAAGGTATGATGTTTTCGGGCAGCAGCATGGTACACGCACCCAAACCATCGGTCGAGTCGTTCATCAGCGGGGCTGTTCGTATGGTACAGGAAAATCCCGTCGATTTCTGGATGTTGCAGGAAGTTGATGTAGATTCGGACCGCAGCTACCGGATCAACCAGTCCAATTTGTATGCAGAAGCCCTGCCGGGTTATGCCGCCACGTTTGCAGCCAATTACCAGTGCGCACGCGTCCCCATCCCCTTGTTGGAGCCCTGGCATCCTTACGGCAGGGTCGTGTCGGGGCTGGGCACTTATGCGCGTTTCCAGCCTGTGGTATCCGAAAGGGTGCAGTTGCCCGGCCAGCAGCCCATGCCCAAGCGCCTGTTTGAACTCGACCGCTGTTTGGCGGTGCACCGTTTCCCCACAGCCAAAGGGCCAGAGTTGGTGCTGGTGAACGTGCACAACAGCGCGTACGACCGGGGCGATAAAATCAAGAGCCAGCAAATGGCGTTTGTCCGCGATTTCGCCGTGGCTGAATTTAACAAGGGCAATTACGTAGTGTTGGGCGGCGACTGGAACCAGTGCCCGCCCAATGTCCGGTTCGATATG
>JBMOHO010000258.1:0-5850 GCA_049317805.1 Saprospiraceae bacterium | reverse complement strand
TTGGTGGGGATGAAGCGCAGTGAAAAGCGAAACCGGTCAACACCGCGTGCACCGGTGGCGCGGCTATGACAGACATGCAGGGGCATTGATTTAATAAGCTGGCGCCTCGGGTTTGTTTTGCACGGCCTCTTCTATTTTGGCGTTGACTTCAGGCGTCAGCAGGGGCAATACGTCGAGTGCTGTGAGGGTTTCGCGCAGTTGTTCCACCTTGGACGCGCCGAGGATCACGGTGCTCACGTTCGGGTTTTGGACGCACCAGGCAATGGCGAGTTTGGGGAGGGATACGCCGAGGTCTTTGGCAATGTGGTTTAGTTTGTGTGCGCACTCAATAATTTCGGGTTTTAGGCTGCGTTCTTTGAGCCATTCGAGGCCCTCCATGCCCAGGCGGGTGCCTTCCGGAAACTGGCTGAGGTATTTTTCGGTGAGCACGCCGGAGCCGAGTGGCGACCAGATGGTGGTACCCAGTCCAACGGTGTTGTACAATTTGGCGTATTCCACCTCCACTTTGTCGCGGTGCACCAGGCTGTATTGCGGTTGTTCCATGGTAGGGCCAATGAGGTTATTGTCGCGGGCCACCATGTGCGCCTCCATGATTTCGGCGGCGCTCCATTCGGAAGTACCCCAGTACAGTATTTTCCCTTGGGCAATGAGGTGGTTCATGGCCCACACCGTTTCGGCCATGGGCGTGTTCTTGTCGGGCCGGTGGCAGAAAAACAGGTCGATGTAGTCTACCTGCAACCGATTCAGGGCAGCATGGCAAGCCTCCATGACGTGTTTGCGATTGAGGCCGGTTTGGTTGGGGGCTTTTCCGCCTGCACCAAAAAACACTTTCGATGAGACCATCCAGGTGCTGCGGTCCCAGTTCATTTTTTTGAGGATATTGCCCATGACTATTTCGCTCTTGCCCTGGGCGTATATTTCAGCATTATCAAAAAAATTCACCCCATTTTCATAAGCCAGCACCATGAGTTCTTCGGCTACGCTGTCTTCTATTTGTTTGCCGAAGGTGAGCCAGGAGCCTAAAGAGAGTGCACTGACTTGTACGCCTGCTTGTCCGAGTCTGCGGTAGATCATTATTGGTTTATTTGTTTATTTGATTATTTGTGGATTGGGTTACAGGATGATGGAGCCGAAATAGAATACCCAGGCGGCTACGAGGATGACGCTGGCGATGACGACGCCGCGCATGGCATCTTCCCACCGTCGTGTTCGAAACAGGTTCAAAGGCAATAAGTTCAGGGCGATGGCGACAATGGAAAGGGTGCGTTCTCTGAACATGGGTGAAAAACCGGAACTGCTGGCTGCGCCTTTAATTTCCAGGAAATTAAAAATCTGATACAACAGCAAAAAGCCCAGAACAGGCAGGAGCAGGCCGATGAGCAGGCCGGCCCACACATTATTTCGATTAAGCATGGCAGTGGCGTAATTTAATAGTTTTCGAGGGGTCGAAATTCAGGAATGGCGGGATAATTGGTGAGGTCATGCATAGAAGGCACAATGGAAATGTAGCCTTCATCCAGGGCGCGCAGGTCGGTGTCTTCGCCGGAGTCTTTGCTCACCAATTTACCTGCCAGCCAGTAATAAGGTTGGTTGTAAGGATCGCGGCCTTCCAGAAATTCCTCCACAAAATAGGCGTCGGCCTGGCGGCAAACGCGCATGCCGCGAATCTGGTCTGCCGCTAACATGGGGATGTTTACGCTCAAAAGGTTGCCCAAAGGCATTCTATGTTCCAGACAGTACCGGATAATTTTGTCTATCCAGGGCTTTCCGGCGTCAAAATCGGCGTCGAAACTGTAATCAAGCAGGGAAAATCCGATGCTGGGGATGCCCTCTAATGAAGCTTCCATGGCGGCCGACATGGTGCCGGAATACAAAATGCTGATGGCGGCGTTGCTGCCGTGGTTGACCCCGGAAACACAGAGGTCGACCTTTCGGTCTTTAAGGACGATGTGTTTGGCCAATTTGACGCAATCGACCGGCGTGCCGGAGCATTCCCAGGCCTGAATGCCGTCGAACACGTTTACATGCTTGAGGCGCAGGGGTTCGTGTATGGTGATGGCGTGCCCTTTGCCGCTTTGCGGAGAGTCCGGGGCCACTACAACCACTTCGCCGAGACGCGAAGCCACATCCACCAGCGCGCGTATGCCGGGGGCTACAATGCCGTCGTCATTGGTTACTAAAATAAGGGGCTTTTTCATGACCGCAAAGTTAGGGCAGCAAACAATAAATTTAAAGAATAAACAATTTATTAAAAAAACCCTGTAAACTTGCAGATCAAATGGCACCCTTTGCAACCAACAAGTTTTATCCAACCCATTTTCTTATGATGGCAAAATGCTTGAATCCTTTCGTGCTCTTTTTGAGCTTTTTTCTTTCGCAGCTGTCTCAGGCGCAGTCTACCCTGTTTTTAACCCTCAGCCCCGGCTGCGCAGATGAACTGGAATACCTGCAGGCTTCTACCGGCCTGAAAAGCCGCGCGTATTCCCTCAATTTTTCCAACGAGCAGTACATTTTTTTTACGACGGAAAGCGGCGTGAGCGTGGCTGGCGTGCCTCCGGGTGCCACGGGCTGTCGCGATTTGCGGCTTGACCAAAACCTCGTGGACGCCGTAAATTCCGGGTTGCAACAAATGACCGTGGTTCGGCAGTTGGACAATAAAACTTACCAGTTGCTGCCCGTAACCGCTGCCATGCAAGTGATTAAGTCCGGGACTTACTACGTCATACGCGACAAAGAATACGTGTTGGCGCTTGATACCACCCGACTGGTGTACGAGTCGAACCTGGCCGGACCGGGATCTGCCGGCAATGTATTCCTCACCGGCCTGAAAGTGTACGACTGTCGGGTGCTGTATGCATTCCGCAGCGAACCGGCGGAGCAGAAAGGGGATGAATCGCACTTCGATTTTGCGCCCGGCATTGGTCTGGTCAGCATGGCCCAGGGCGTTTCACCCAGCGCCCTGCAATACAGCCGCATTGATCTGGTGCGGGTAAACGGATATGATTTGGCGGACTACATCACCCAGCTTTGCGGCGGACCGGTGACCCCGCCAACGCCCGGCGGACAACCACAGCCAGGCAACTCGGGCGTGAAATACCACACCGTGGAAGCAGGGGAAGGCCTTAGCAGCATCTCGCGCAAGTACAATGTGCCAGTAAATACATTGATGGCCTGGAACAAATTGAGCAACCCCAACATGATTAAAAAAGGGCAACAACTCATTGTGAGCGACCCCAATAAAGGCGATCCGATTTTGCCAGGCGACCCCAAACCGGGGGGCAACGGCGGAAAACCCGTTACTGGTGGTGGAACCGGACAGCCCAATGCCAACCAGAAAATGTACACCATTAAGTCGGGCGAAAAACTGGTGGATGTAGCAGCCAAATTTGGATACACCGAAGCATATTTTCGTAAAATGAACGGCCTGCCTGCCAAAATTGAATTGGCTGCCGGCACTGAAGTATTGTCGTCTGATTGCGCTTGCGCCCGCAATGTGTCCTCCAGCTCGTCAACGGATGGACAAACGCCTGTTCAATACAACTATCCAACTTCCGGTGCACCCATAAATGGCGCAAACGGACCCACGATAGCCAAACCGAACGAACAGCCGAAGCCCGAGCCTTTTACCGAAGTGCGTTTCACCGAGTACACCGTCAAACAAGGCGACACGATGGCCAGCTTGGCCGCTCAATACAAGGTAGACGTAAAGGAACTCGCATACCTGAACAGCAAAAAGGTGGATGAAAAACTGTATCCGGGTCAAAAGTTGTACATTCCCATGGGAAAGTAGACATACGGAAAAGCCCAAAATTTGCGTTAACCCCTTGAACCGTATTGTTGATTAATATTTTATTCATGCAAAAAACCTTGCTTGTAAGTGCCGTGCTCTGGATGAGTACATCGCTTTTGACTGCACAAATACCTTCATACCTGCTTTATGAACGAAGCTGTATGGACCAATTGGAATACCGAAATGTGGCTACCGGTTCGATGACGTATGCCTATGTCATCAAACCAGCCTCGGATTACAAGTATATCGTCACCCTCGATGCGGAAGGGCTTCAATCGCAGGGCCTTCCCCAGGGTTACCGCAAATGCTCGGATGCGGTATGGAACGACGCAGTGGTGGACGCCATCAACGGCAACCGCCAACAAACGTACATTGTCTTCCAAACGGCATACGGTTTTACCATGTATCCGATTCGGGAAGTGCTGCGCATACAACGCACCGGCTCGCGTTATGAGTTCAAATCGAAAGATTTTCAGTTTGCGCTGGACACCAACCGCCTGATGTTGCAAACCAACCTGGCTTATGCCGGGTCGTCACACTATGTATTTTACAACGGCATCAAACAAGAGGCCTGCCTCCGGCAATACTCGTTTCAGTTAGAGCCCACCACCGCCAATGGTAAACGGGTTGAACTGGAACTGATTCCCACCATAGGCATGATGGCCGAACGCACCGGAAACACCACAGGTGAAGCCGACCAGCACCACTTCCGGCTCAACAGCATCAATAAAGTATTGGTTGAGGATTACATCAGCAAAGCCTGTCCAAACGCCGGCGCCAGATCAACCATACCCATGAATACCCCTGAAGTGTACTTCCAGGGCAGCGGCAGCAGCAAAGGTTTTGCCAGCGAACAGGATAAGGAATCAAGGTCAACATACAACAAATGGGGCATTTCCGGCTACAACGCAAACGGCCAGGTGCAAAACTGGACGCCGCCAAATGCCGGTAACGCGCCCGGATTGGTCAATTGCCCGACACCCCCAGGCCCCGGATACCACGTGGTGCAGCCGGGCGAACACCTCAATGCCATTGCCCGCACGTATGGCGTTTCGGCCGACAACATCATCCGTTGGAACAAATTGAAAAAACCGAACCACCTGGAAGTTTGCCAAAAACTGTACTTGCAGGAGCCTTCTACTGTTAAAGAAACCAGGCAATACACCACCAAATCGGTGCCTCAGACGCTGCCCACAGTGGTGAAACAAACGGAGTACTGGTCGGCACCCGACGGACGTACCTACAAAGATCTGGCACCGGGTCAAACAGCGCCCAACAACATGGCAAGGGTGCATGTGGTTCAGATTGGCGACAACCTCAGCAGCATTGCCCGCCAATACGGGTACACGGAATCCTACTTGCGTCAAATCAACAACTTGCCGGAAAAGGGGAATGTCATCATTTATCCGGGACAAACGCTGACGATTGTGGATTGTCCGCCCGAACCCGCCAATTCCCGTTCGGTCGTTTCTCCATATGCCAAATCTGGATACAACCAGGAGGCTGTGTTGCCCACGCCGTCCAATACAGCAGCAGGGGCGTACTCAGCGCAACGGGAAGCAGACAAAACGCCACAGTCGTTTTCCGAAAGTTCTGTGACGCAGCCGTATAACGATTCGCCCACGCCACAATCTGTCACAGGATACTCCTATTTAAAAGAACACATTGTCAAACAAGGAGATACGGTTCGTTCCATTGCGATACAGTACAACGTAAGCCCTGTTGAATTGGCTACCCTCAACAGCGTTTCTGTCGATGCAATATTGACTGCAGGTTCGCGCTTGCAGATACCCATGCAATAGAAAACGGGAAAATCGGATATATGTGCAGCGCTGGTTCTGGAAATCATTTTCCGAACCAGCGCTGTTTTTTTATTTAACAAGTACCGCTTGAGAAACAACTGATTCGCCAGCCTGCAAGCGCACCCAGTATACACCTGCGGGTAGGTTGTGCGCGTCAAAGAAGTATTGGCTGGCGCCCGCAGGAAAGTTGCCTTCGTGCAGCGTCAGGCACAAACGCCCCAGTGGGTCGTACAGGCCCAGGTGCCCGCCGATGCCGCC
>JBMOHO010000257.1:0-5851 GCA_049317805.1 Saprospiraceae bacterium | reverse complement strand
GCGACCACGAGGGTCGCCCCAACGCGAGGTGTGTGCGGATTGTTGGGTGAGGGCATTCAGGAGATCGAGTTGGCGCGACCCTTGTGGTCGCCCGAATCGTGGTCACCCGAATCGTGGTCGCCCAAATCATGGTCGCCCAAACGTGGCCACCCCAACACCCGGCGGGCGACCACGAGGGTCGCCCCAACCCAAGTATCGTGCCGATTTTTGGATGAGGGCATTCAGGATATCGCGTAGGGGCGACCCTTGTGGTCGCCCAGTTTATGGTCGCCTCTAAAGCATGCAGTACAACTGCCATGCAACCCAAACCCCCTTCCGTGCGTTAAACGACACAGGCGTGCCCGCCACCGGCCACGCCCTTCACCAAGCCGTTTGACTGAATGAACATTGCCGACATTTCCCTGCAACGACCGGTGCTGGCCACCGTGATGAGCATTTTTATTGTGTTGTTTGGCGCCATTGGGTACCGATTTTTAGGCGTACGCGAGTACCCGGCCATTGATCCGCCCACCATCACGGTGCGCACATCGTACACCGGTGCCAGCGCAGATGTCGTAGAAAGCCAGATCACCGAACCCCTGGAAAAAGCGGTCAACAGCGTGTCGGGCATCCGCTCTATCAACTCGCAGTCGGCCCTGGGTGGCAGCACCATCACCGTGGAATTTGACCTGAATGCCGACCTGGAGCGCGCCGCCAACGACGTGCGCGACAAGGTGAGCCAGGCCGTGCGCAACTTGCCGCAAGACATTGACGCACCGCCGGTGGTATCCAAGGCCGACGCCAACTCCGATCCCATCATGTTTGTGCCGTTGCAGAGCAGTTCGCGCAACGTCATGGAACTGTCGGAATACGCCGAAAATACCCTGGTGGAAAAACTACAAACCATTCCGGGGGTGTCGGAAGTGCGCATCTTTGGCGACAAACGGCCCGCCATGCGCCTGTGGATGGATCCAGCCAAATTGGTGGCCTACAACCTGACGGTGCAGGATGTGCAGGAGGCCCTGAATCGCGAAAACGTGGAACTGCCCGCCGGTAAATTGCGCGGCGATGCCACCGAACTGACCGTCAAAACCTACGGCCTGCTGAAATCCGAGGAAGACTTCAACAACATGCTCATTCGGCAGACAGACGGCCGCACCGTCCGTTTCCGCGACGTGGGCGAGGCCAATCTGGGGCCTGAAAACGAAGAATTTGGCGCGCGGCGCAACAACGTCACCAACGTGTCGCTGGCCATCATCCCGCAACCGGGTGCCAACCTGATCGAAATTTCAGACGAGTTTTACAAGCGCTACGCGCAAATTCAGCAGGAATTGCCGCCCGACATCGTGACGGAGGTGGGGCTCGACAAGTCGCTGTTCGTGCGCAAGGCCATTTCTGAAGTAGCCGAAACGCTGATGATCGCCGTCGGGCTGGTGGTGATCATTATTTACCTGTTTTTCCGCAACTGGCTCATCGCGTTTCGGCCGCTGATCGACATACCGGTGTCGCTTATCGGCGCCTTTTTCATCATGTACGTGTTTGGGTTTTCCATCAATGTGCTCACGTTGTTGGCCATTGTACTGGCTACCGGATTGGTGGTCGACGACGGGATTGTGGTCACGGAGAACATTTACAAAAAAATTGAGGCGGGCATGGACAAATGGACGGCCGCTCGAGAAGGCACACGCGAAATCTTTTTTGCCGTCATTTCCACGTCCATTACACTCGCGGTGGTGTTCATTCCGGTGATTTTCCTGCAAGGGTTCACCGGGCGGCTTTTCCGAGAATTTGGCATTGTGGTGGCTGGTGCGGTGCTCATTTCGGCGTTTGTGTCGCTGACGCTCACGCCTGTGCTCAACGTCAAATTAGCGGGCAATACCCACAACCACGGCTGGTTTTACCGCGTCACCGAACCATTTTTTGTGGGTTTAGACCAATGGTACGGCAGGGTGCTGAAGGGCTTCATGCAGGTGCGCTGGATCAGCCTGGTGTTGCTGCTGGCCTGCGTGGGTGCCATCTGGTTTTTCGGAAAAACCATCAAAAGCGAACTCGCGCCGCTGGAAGACCGCAGCAGCATCCGCGCCAACATTGTAGCGCCGGAAGGCGCCGATTTTGACGTGACGGAAGACATCATTATCAGATATGTAGATGTGCTGATGGACTCTGTGCCCGAATACCAGATGATTTTTGGCATCACAGCCCCCAACCGCATCGGGGCGGGCAGCGCCAACACGGGCGTCATCAGCCTGATGCTGGCTGAGCCGGAAAACCGGACGCGGAGCCAACAAGCCATTTACGACCAAATGGTGGGCATCAGCAGGAAGGTGACCGACGCGCGCATTTTCCCCAACCAGGAACAAACCATTTCCACCAGTTTTGGCGCCGGTCTGTCGCTGCCTGTGCAGTTTGTGGTGCAAAACCTGAATTTTGACAAACTCAAAGACGTCGTACCCAAATTCATCGAAGAAGCCCGCAAGGATCCCACCTTCGCCAACGTAGACGTCAACCTCAAATTCAACAAACCGGAAATTCAGGTGGAAATAGACCGCCTGAAGGCCGCCGAACTGGGCGTGAGCGTGCTGGATGTAAGCTCTACGGTGCAATTGGCTTTTTCCGGACGGCGCTTCGGCTATTTCATCCGCAACGGCAAACAGTACCAGGTCATCGGTCAGGTAGACCGCTCAGACCGCGATGAGCCGCTTGACCTCGCCAGCCTGTACGTGCGCAACAACCGCGGTGAAATGGTGCAGCTCGACAACCTGGTGCACTTTGAAGAGGGCAGCAATCCGCCCGTGCTCTACCACTACAACCGCTACAAGGCGGCCACCATCAGCGCCGCCTTAGCTCCCGGCAAAACGCTGGGCGAGGGCATAGACGCCATGGAACGCATAGGAGACAAACTCCTTGATGACACGTTTGAAACCGACCTGAGCGGTGCCTCGCGCGATTTCCGCGAAAGCTCCGGCAATACGGCCTTTGCTTTTCTGCTGGCTCTGGCCCTCATATACCTCATCCTGGCCGCGCAATTTGAGAGCTTCCGCGATCCGTTCATCATCATGCTCACGGTGCCCTTGGCCATTGCCGGAGCCTACTTGTCACTGTGGATCACGGGCAACACCATGAACATTTTCAGCCAGATCGGCATGATCATGCTCATTGGTCTGGTTACCAAAAACGGCATCCTGATTGTGGAATTTGCCAACCAAAAACGCGACGCGGGCATGCCCAAACGCCAGGCGGTGCTGGAAGCCGCCCAGTCGCGCCTGCGGCCCATCCTCATGACCTCCTTGGCCACCGTGCTCGGCGCATTGCCCATTGCATTGGCCCTTGGCGCTGCCGCCACCAGCCGCATTCCGCTGGGCGTGGTGATCGTGGGCGGTTTGCTGTTTTCGCTGGTGCTCACGTTGTTTGTCATACCGGGCATGTACACGTATTTGTCGGGCAAACAGCGGTCTAACAGTCCTTGGCAACAGCAATAGATAATCCTTGATTACACAAAAAAAAATTTAAACCGCAAAACCGCAAAATGTAAAACCGCAAAACCGCAAAAGTGCAGCGATCGCAAAAACCGAAATGCAATTCTTTTCAAGCAAAACGACTGCATGTAGCCTTGTTACAAGCCCCCTAAACTTTTGCGGTTTTGCGGTTTAAATTTTTTTTTAGGATTAAGAAATCCGACTCCACTCGCCGTTTGCGTTCCCCATTTCGGCTAAATGCCACTTGAGCCGGGCGTTTTCAGGTGCGCTCAACAAGGGATCCTGATCCAGGATGCGTTCGGCAGTGCTGCGGGCAGTGCTGAGGATGGGCCCGTCTTTGGCCAAGTCGGCAATGCGAAAACGCAACATTCCGCTTTGCTGGGTGCCTTCCATGTTGCCCGGGCCGCGCAGGCGCAGGTCGACCTCGGCGATCACGAAGCCGTCGTTGGTTTGGCACATGGTGTTGATGCGTTCGCGGCCTTCGTGCGAGAGTTTGTGGCCGGTAACGAGGATGCAAAAGCTTTGCTCGGCCCCCCGGCCCACGCGTCCGCGCAACTGGTGCAATTGAGACAACCCAAAACGTTCGGCGTTTTCAATGACCATAACGGATGCATTGGGCACATTGACGCCCACTTCAATCACAGTGGTGGCCACCATGATGTGGGTTTCACCGCGCACAAAACGCTGCATTTCAAACTCTTTATCGGCCGCTTTCATTTTGCCGTGCACAATGCTGATCTGGTACTCAGGCGTCGGAAAATCGCGGCTCAGGGCTTCAAACCCGCTCATGAGGTTGAGCATGTCTGCGTTTTCCGTTTCCTCAATCATGGGATACACCACGTACACCTGGCGGCCTTTGGCCATTTCCTCGCGCATCATGCCCTGCACGCGCAGGCGGTGGGTTTCGGTTTTGTGCACCGTGGCGATGGGTTTGCGGCCGGGCGGCAGTTCGTCTATGACCGACACGTCGAGGTCGCCGTACAGGGTCATGGCCAGCGTTCGGGGTATTGGGGTGGCAGTCATGACGAGCACGTGGGGCGGCAGCACCGGGTTTTTGGCCCACAGGGAGGCGCGTTGTTCTACACCGAAACGGTGCTGTTCGTCTATGACGGCAAGGCCGAGGTTTTGAAACTGCACCCAGTCTTCGATGAGCGCGTGGGTGCCAATGAGGATGTGCAATTCGCCGGAAACCACCTGTTCCAGGATGGCATTGCGTTTTTTGCCTTTGATGGAGCCGGACAAAAAACCGACGCGCACGCCAATGTCGCCCAACAACGCACTCAAACCCTCGAAATGCTGCTGGGCCAAAATTTCGGTGGGTGCCATCATGCAAGCCTGGAAGCCGTTGTCCAAGGCCATGAGCATGCTCATGAGCGCCACTACGGTTTTGCCGGAACCCACATCGCCCTGCACCAGGCGGTTCATTTGAACGCCGGCGGCCAGGTCGGCGCGGATTTCCTTAAGTACCCTTTTTTGAGCGCCGGTGAGTTCAAACGGCAACTGGTGTTGGTAAAAATTATTGAAAAAGGCACCTATTTGATCGAACACAAACCCTTTGGTGGCGTCTTTTCGGCGTTTTTTGGTTTGCAACATGCGCAATTGCAGGAAAAACAGCTCTTCGAACTTGAGTCGGCGCGTGGCGTTGTCAAGTTCCTGTTGGGTTTCCGGAAAATGAATCCGGCAGAGGGCGTCGAAACGGGAAATGAGCCGATAGCCCTGCAGGATGTAGTCGGGCAGGGTTTCGGGCAGGTGTTCGTATTTGATTTGATCGAGGAGGGTGCGCAGGAGTTTGCGCAGGCCTCGGGCGTCGAGGCCCTTCTGGGTGAGCTTGTCCGTGGAGGGATAAACCGGGTCAAAATGCCGGGCGGCGAGGGTGTTTTCGGCGTTGACCTCCTCCATTTCCGGGTGCGGTAAGTTGACGCGGTTGTTGAAGCTGTTCAAGCGGCCAAAGGCAATGTATTCGCGGTCGACCAGCAGGTTTTTTTGCAGCCATTGCACGCCCTGGAACCACACGAGCTCGATGCTGCCCGACTGGTCCCGCAAAGTGCCCACGAGGCGTTTGGCGCGGCCCTCGCCGAGGAGTTCGAGGCGGCGCAGGGTTCCGCGAAACTGCACCTGCTCGCCTTCAGCATGCGCGTCGGCAATGCGGTGAAAACGCGTGCGGTCAATGTACCGGAAAGGGAAGTGAAACAGCAGGTCGCGGAAAGTAAAGATGCCCAACTCTTTTTTCAACACGTCGGCGCGCTGGGGCCCTACGCCCCGAAGGAATTCAATGCCGGTATCGAGCAACGACAGGGAAGGCATGGCGAAAGGTATAGTAGCGGCGACTTTAGTCGCCAGGATGGTATAGATACGGCGACTTTAGTCGCCAGGATGGTATAGTTTCGGCGACTTCA
>JBMOHO010000256.1:0-5878 GCA_049317805.1 Saprospiraceae bacterium | reverse complement strand
ACAAGCCCCCAAACTTTTGCGGTTTTACATTTTGCGGTTTTGCGGTTTTGCTGTTTTATTTTTTAAATTTTTTAAATCATCAACGGTTTTTATGTCTTTATTCATGGCGAGTTTGCTATTTGATGCAGTTGTTGCCGATATTTGGCCCCGGCAACGCCGCAAAAATATGCACCAAAGTCCCTTTCATCCCCAAAACGCCGCTCAACTTTAAACCACTCAACTCCTCGACACAGCCATGCCCACCATCGTTGTACCCACTGATTTTTCCAAGTGCGCAACCAACGCGCTCAACTATGCCCTCGCGTATGCCGACCAGTTGGGGGCGGAGGTGCACCTGATGAACGTCCTTTTTCCGAGTGAAGGCGTCGACAGCAACATGTACAACGCTTTTTGGACCTACGATTACCTGTCGCAGCGCAACAAAGTACTTTCGGACTGGGTCAAGCGATTCCAGCGCCGCTCGCCTTTCCCCGACGTGCCCCTGCGCTCGTCCTGTGTGCTCGGCTTTCCGGTGCCTACCATTTGCGAGGAGGCGGAAGACATGGGCGCCGACCTGATTGTGATGGGCACCACCGGGGCTACCGGCATCAAGGAAATGCTGCTTGGGAGCATCACGGCTGGCGTGCTCACACGCACCCGCATCCCGCTGCTCGCGGTGCCGCAAGAGGCCCGTTACAGCCCCACCGGCAATGTGGTGTACGCAACCGACTACAACATGAAAATAGGCACCAACTCCATGCTTATGCTCCAGCGCTTTTTAGAACTGGGACACAGCAAACTCCGCATAGTACACATCCTCGACAAGATGGGGGAGCAACGCAACGAAGAGCGCGAAAAAGCCCTAAGCGCCCAACTCCAACACATCGACCACGATTTCCACTATATCCACGACCGCGACATTGCGCACGCAGTGTCCAATTATGTAGAAAGTGTAGATGCCTACGCCCTCATGGCCGTGGCGCACGAACACAGCCTGATGAACCGATTGCTCTACGAAAGCATCACCCGAAAACTGGTACACCGAACCCACATCCCGTTTTTGGTGTTGCACGACGAACATTGAGTGCGACGCTGTTTAGCGTAGTTCTAAATTAGGCGATTTGCAGCTTGCCAATATTGTTGTACCATGGTTGAAGATCGGGGAGTTCGTTTCTTTGTTTGCTAAATCAAACACTGTTTATGTTGCGTACTTCCCTGTTTTTTGTCTTGCTGGGCTTTGCTGGCTTTTTTTCCTGCGTTCAAAAACAACCCGCGGGTGCCGGGCGGTTGTCGCCTGAAGAAAGCCACGCGCGCATGGTGGCCATATTGGACAGCATTGCCCAAAACGCCGACCCGCTGACCTGTTATAACCTTAACGGCAAACTGGCAGACCTGATCGGCGCACAGGTCAACACCGCCCCGCCTGATAAAAGGATGGCAGCGCAGTTTCGCTATGGCGAACAACTCTTGTACGCGGGCAAAGTAGAAGCCGCCACGATGCAATTTCTGGACGTGGTGCGCATCATCGGCGACAAGCTGCAGCCCGACACCAAAATCGTGTATGAGTTCCTCGCGCTGTCGTACCTCCGGCTCGGAGAAGTGCAAAACTGCGTGGAAAACCAAACCAATGCCTCCTGCATCCTGCCCATTCGGCCAGAGGGCGTGTACAAACTCAAATCGGGTCCCGAAAACGCCATTGCCATTTACGAGCGCATCCTGAAGCAGTTTCCCGACGACATGCAGACCCGGTGGCTGCTGAACATCGCCTACATGAACCTCGGCAAATGGCCCAACGGCGTGCCGGCGGCCTACCGCATCCCCACCTCTTTGTTTGAGTCCAAAGGCGCTATCCAGTTCAACAACATCGCTTCTGCCGTGGGTTTGGATTGCCGCGGCCTCTCTGGCGGGGTGTGCACGGAAGATTTTGACAACGACGGCGACATAGACCTGTTTGTCACTTCTTATGGACTGAGCGACCAATGCCGCTTTTTTGTCAACAACGGCGACGGCTCGTTCGTCGAACGCACCGACGAGGCCAACCTCACCGGCATCGTCAGCGGACTCAATACCCTTCACTGCGACTACGACAACGACGGCGACGCCGACATCACCATACTCCGGGGCGCCTGGCTTGACGGCGGTACCCACCCCAACTCCCTGCTCCGCAACAACGGGGACGGCACTTTCACCGACATCACCATCGCGGCTGGCATGCTTTCTTTCCATCCGACCCAATGCGGCACATGGGCTGATTACGACGGCGACGGGTGGCTCGACCTCTACATCGCCAATGAAAGCCGCCGAAATGCTTCCGGTGCAGTGCACCCCAACGAATTATTCCACAACAACCGAAACGGCACTTTCACCGATGTGGCGGCCAAACTAAACCTGGATTTTAAAGGCTTCTTCAAAGGCGTTGGCTGGGGTGACATCAACAACGACCAGCGCCCCGACTTGATGCTCACCATGTACGGTGGCCCTTGCAAACTGATGGTTAACCGCGGCGGCACAGCGCCAGACCACTGGGTTTTTGAAGACATTACCCAAAGGGCAGGCATCACCCAAACCCTCATCAATTTTCCCACCTGGTTTTTTGATTACGACAACGACGGCTTCAGCGACATCCTCGTCTCTGGTTACAAAATTGATCCTGCGGCACCTGCAGGGGGCGAATTTTTGAAGTCGCTCATGGGCAAAGACAACAACGAAGAGTACATCAAACTCCACCACAACAACGGCAACGAAACGTTTACCGAAGTGGGACCCGAATTTGGACTGCATAAAATCACCTATGCCATGGGTTGCAATTTCGGCGACTTGGACAACGACGGCTGGCTCGACTTTTACCTCGGCACCGGCACACCCGAACTGGGCGCACTGGTGCCCAACCGCATGTTTCGAAACGCAGAAGGCAAACGCTTTGATGACATCACTTTCAACGGTTTTGCGCACATCCAAAAAGGCCACGGCGTGGCATTTGCCGACATAGACAACGACGGCGATGAGGACATTTATGAGGTCATGGGCGGTGCATACGAAGGCGATCTGGCCAACAACATCCTGTTTGAAAATCCGGGAAACGCCAACCAATGGGTCGAACTGGTGCTGGAAGGCAAAACCGCCAACCGCAGCGCCATCATGGCCCGCGTGGCCGTGCATGTCAAAAATGCCGACGGCAGCCTGCGCACCATCTGGAACACCTGCGGCACCGGCGGCAGCTTTGGCTCCGGTAGCTTGCGCATGGAAATCGGGTTGGGAAAGGCGGCCTCCATTGAGTCGGTTGACGTGTACTGGCCCCTGCCCAAAACACCCAAAGAAACTTTTACCGGCTTGAAACCGGGGGGCATTTACCGGCTTACACAGGGTACGGGCAAAGCTTCAGAAACTGGATGGAAGGTATTTGTGTTGAAAAAGTAACTAAAGGCGATTTTTTTGCGCTATTGTAGGGATAAAAAAATGACTTCGAGTTTAGAAACTGCATTGCTTAAAGCAAAAAGTTTATTAACTTTGTAAAAAAAAATACATGAAAGCCTACCAAGAGTTAATTGAATTGATAGCCCAGGCTAACCCACAACGCATATCAGAGCTGACCATATCTAAAGCCACTTTGATGCGTGTACAGGAACTACTTTTAAAAAATAATGCTGGACTTTTATCCGCTGAAGAGCAGCAGGAATTGCAATATTTTGTTTGGCTAGAATATCTTATTGGCTTGGCAAAAGCCAAAGCCCAAGCATTATTACTGGCTGCATGAGTATAATTTCGGACCAAATAAGGGTCCATTTCAGATATGAAGAAGGTTGTATTATTCCACTCAATGATATTGGCTTAGCTACTGAAAAAATCCTTCAATTTAATACGATTGAACGCGTACAACGAAGGATGTTACTGCACACATCCGGGCGATATCCTGGAAGAAAACTCTAAGCCTTTATCTTCGGCTCATTTTTTTGATGTAATCTACTGAACCGCTCAAAAAACCTTCCCCGGATTCAACACCCCTGCCGGATCAAATACCGCCTTAATCCCGCGCATGAGCCGCATTTCCGTTTCCCCAAAAAATACGTCCATGTACGGTTTTTGCACGTATCCTACACCGTGTTCGCCGGATAAGGTTCCACCCAGCGATTTGACCAATTCAAATATTTCCCGAATGCCTTTGGGTACTTCTTCCAGCCAGTGTTGTTCGGAAAGCGTACCGCGCAAGATGTTTACGTGCAGGTTACCATCGCCTGCATGGCCGTAGCACACCGACTCAAATCCATACTGCGTCCCAATGGCTTTGACGCCCTGGAGCAGGCGGGGCAGTTCGGCGCGGGGCACTACGGTGTCTTCTTCTTTGTACACCGAGTTGTGTTTCACCGCGTGGGCCACATTGCGGCGCATGCGCCAAAGGTCGACTTTGGTGGCTTCATCGTCGGCAAACAACACTTCACCGCAGTCAAACTGGTCGAGCACTTCCTGAATTTTGGCGCAGTCGGCATACAGGCTGTCCGGGTGAAAACCATCTACTTCAATGAGCAAGTGGGCCTGCACGTCGTCGGCCACCGGTATGGCCACGTCGCCAAGGTACCGCAGCACCCAGTCAATGGCGTTGCGTTCCATGAACTCCAGCGCGGAAGGCGTGACACCCGATTGAAAGATGGCCGCCACTGCCGCGCAGGCGCTGTCGGGGGAGAAAAACGGTGCGAGCATCAACAGGTTATGCGTGGGATAAGGTTGCAGTTTGAGCACGATCTGGGTGATGACGCCCAGGGTGCCCTCGCTGCCCACGAGGAGTTGCGTGAGGTTGTAGCCCGTGGAATTTTTGAGCGTATTGGCGCCGGTCCACATCACCTGTCCGGTGGGCAACACCACTTCCAGGTTGAGCACATGGTCTTTGACTACCCCGTATTTAACCGCTTTGGGGCCACCGGCGTTGGTGCCCACATTGCCGCCGATGAAGCTCCAACCGCGGCTGGACGGGTCGGGCGGATAAAACAGTCCTTTTTCGCGCACGGCCATTTGCAGCGTTTCGGTCACCACGCCTGGCTCTACGCGGACTTGTGCGTTGCGCTCGTCAATGTCAATAATGCGGTCAAAGCGTTTCATGTGCATCACCAGGCCGCCATGCACAGGCAGGGCTCCGCCAGCAAGTCCCGAACCGCCGCCGCGAACCGTTACCGGTATGCGTTCCCGGGTACACAGGGCCATCAGGGCGCTTACTTCTGCGGTATTGCCGGGTTGCGCAACGGCTTCGGGCAGGAAAAGGAGGTCTTCCGTTTCATCGTGCCCGCAGTCGTGCAACATCGCTTCCGATATGAAAAAATGCTCGTCGCCCACCAAACGGCGCATTTCGGCGGCCAACAGTGGCGTAATGGGTTGAAACGTTGTATTTTTGTGCATGGTAGACATGGCGGCAAGGATTTTTTCTGTTCGGTAACCAGTTAGACCAGGCAATTCACATTAAGCAAACAATTTGGCATGACTCGTATTTTTATTGTTTTTATGTTGTTGGTAATCAACAATATAAATGTTTATGCACAAGTAGATGAACTTCCCGAACGGTACCGAAAAGACCGGCAATTGAGCGATCAGCGGGAGACGCGCAAAGGTAAAGCAATTTTGCTCCACATGGGCGGCGGCCTTCAGTCGCCTGCCGGAGACATGGCAGATCGTTTTGGCAACAACGGCGTCATCGGACTCGGACTCGAATACGCCAATACGACAAACTGGTTTTGGGGCGTCGAGGGGCATTATTTGTTTGGCAATACGGTCAAAGAAGACCCCTTGGACATTTTGCGCACTTTTCCGGAAGGTGATATTATCGGCAGGAACCTCACGCCTGCTTCCGTGGTGCTGCGCGAACGCGGCTGGTACATCGGCCTTGGCGGCGCCAAACTCATCCCTTTGATCAAAG
>JBMOHO010000255.1:0-5894 GCA_049317805.1 Saprospiraceae bacterium | reverse complement strand
ACTGGACGCCGGTTTTTGCGGCAAGCGGGTACCGGGTGCGCTGGAAAACCGAAGACGGGGTGTGGCAAAGCATAGTAACGCCGGATACCTCGCTTATCCTTGTCGGTTTGTCGGCCTGTACGCCTTATGTGTTCAACATTCAAACGATGTGTTCAGATGCGGCTTCTGTTGACACACCGGACATGGCGTTTACCACGGCTGGCTGCGGCCCTTGTTTGGATGTGCCGTATTGCGTTGCGGGCGGTGCCGACGCCAGTGACGGGTGGATTGCCGAGGTAACGCTGAATGGGTGGCAACACGGGTCTGCTTCAGGGCCGGGTTACGAGGCGTTTGCCGGGATTTCAAGCGACATGCTGGTATTGTCGCCTGACAAAACGTATCCGGTGACCATTACCCCGGATTTTGTGGGCAATCCGGCACCGCATTACTTTCGGATTTATATTGACTTTAATGCCGACGGCGACTTTGAGGACGCGAATGAACTGGCGTTTGATCCGGGTTTTGGCATAGATGGTCCGGCGTCGGGCTGGTTGGAGACGCCGCCGGTGTTGACCTCCTCGGTGGTGCGCATGCGGGTGATGATGAAACACAAGAACATGTTTAACAGTGCGCCAGGGGCCTGCGAGCAGTTTGATTTTGGACAGGTGGAGGATTATTGCGTGCGGTTGGATCCTTTTGTGACGGTTGCGCATGAGCAGAACGAAACACGTGCACTCAACATTTACCCCAATCCGGCGGGCTCAGCCGGTGCCTTTGTGATGCTGCCCTCGGCAGGCGCGCCGGGGTTGGTCCGTGTGTTCGACCTGTATGGCAGGGTGGTGTACACTCAATCGAGTGCGGCACTGCCCGAACGCTGGCACCTGCCCTGCGGCGACTGGAACAGCGGGGTGTACCGGGTTGTGGTGTTGTCGGAGGGTGTGGTATGGAACGGGTGGTTGAACCGGCAATGATCACCTCCCTGCATGACTGATATCATGTTTGTTTCGACAAGTGATGCTGAACTTTGTTCAAAGAGAAGGCGCAGAAAGCGAAGAAGAGGATTAAATCGATTGGTGCGTGAAGGATGCGGATAAAATTAAAATCCATGAACACAAAAAAAACATGCTGACAATTGATAATTATTTAGATAATCACTACATACACAGAAGCAACTGGTTAAGAGCCGCTGTTTTGGGTGCAAACGATGGCATAATATCCATTTCAAGCCTTGCCATTGGCGTTGCTGCTGCAAGTGCTGTCAGAGAGCCCATTGTTTTAGCTACGGTTGCAGGACTCGTCGCCGGAGCTTTATCCATGGCGGCTGGTGAATACGTTTCTGTAAGTTCGCAAACAGACACCGAAAAAGCAGACATTGAAAGAGAAGTAGTGGAGCTCAAAGAAATGCCGGAAGCAGAATTGGGCATATTGGCACAAATATATGAAAGGAGAGGATTGAAAAAGGAAACCGCCATGCAAGTAGCCATAGAATTGACAGCAAAAAATGCATTGGCAACACACATTAGAGACGAATTGGGCATAAACGAAATCAGTCAGGCAAATCCAATACAGGCTGCCATAGCATCAGGTGCCTCCTTTACGGTTGGTGGTGTTTTGCCCCTTTTGGTAGTCCTCTTTGCACCCGTAATAGAGATGGAATATTGGCTTTACGGTTTCACCATCCTTTTTCTCGTTGTATTAGGTGCCATTTCTGCAAAAACAGGTGGTTCAAGTGTGCGAAGAGCCATTATACGCATTACAATATGGGGAACAATTGCAATGGGTTTATCCGCTTTGGTAGGGTATTTATTTGGCGTTAATGTGTAAATTTAATCCAGAAGCGTGTAACAAATGATCAAAACAGAAAAACAGGGCCTGCTTCACTTGTTTATCATTGCCACACCGTTCATGATCATCACTACGGTTTATGCATTTCTTGTAGTTGGACTTGAGGAGTATTTTGGTGATCATATTTACAAAATTTCTGGACAAATAGGTTCGGTTTTTGGCCTTGCTGTTGCTTTTTTCTTAGGTTTCAGAATGAACTCTGCGTACGACAGGTGGTGGGAAGCCAGAAAAATATTTGGTGAATTGACAAACAATACAAGAAGCTTTGTCGCAAAAATATATGCCTATTTCGGCAATAAAGAGCATTTTAGGACATCGGAAGCATCAATTTTGGATACTGAAGCTCAAAGATTGATTGAGCTCACCATACTGTATATACGACAATTAAAAAATGAAATGCACAATAATTTTAGTCCTGAATTCAATAGTCAGGCAACAGATCTCATGAAAGCATTTAAAATAAATATGGAAAATAAAATTTCAAACGAAATATTATTAGCCATTACAAAAAATATTGAAGATGCCTTTTCTTCAAAGGCCAATATTGAAAAAGGGGACTTAATGCAACATATTAACCGATTTTATGACATTCAAGGCAAAGCGGAAAGGATCAAAAATACACCTTTTTTGATGATTTACAGCGCTTTTACGAAAATTATTGTAAGCTTTTATGTAATGCTTATTCCTCTGTTTATTGGCGACATAGATTTAGGAGGAGAAAACAGTGGTTTCGAATTTTTAGCTGTCCCAATTATGGTAATTATCAGTACAGCATTTTTGACAATTAACAAATTGGCAAACCTGTATGGAGAGCCATTTTCAGAAAACAAAACCTCGGTGTCTATTGATGATATTTGCAAGACAATAGAACAGAATTGTATGGAAGTGAAAGCGAAGCTGAGCCCCTTCCCGAATTAGGACAAAACCAGGCAGCATTGCGCTTGGAGTGCCAGCACCTGCTTTGTGGGAATGGAGCACGGAGTGTGCCGGGTTTCTGCCGTTATGGAAAGGGTTGGTTTAGAAGAGGTGATTCGAAAAAAAAGGGGTAGATCAAAAAAAAACGCTGCCCCCGGTCTGGGGACAGCGTTATAAACCGATATTTCCTGATTATTACTTTTGCAAAGTAAACCGTGTGGCGTATTGCCCTTTTTCGGTGCGCACCGTCAGGTTGTACACGCCGTTTTGAAGGGATTTTACCTCAATGGTTTCTTTGTTGCTGCTGAGTTGTCCACGCTGCACCAGGCGACCTTCATTGCTGAAAATTTCGTATTCACCCGCTGAAGCTTCTGTCAACTCAATGGTTAGCAGTCCGCTTGTCGGGTTCGGGTACAGGTTGAGGTTGCCCTCGGCTGGCTCGTAAGTGCCAATAATGCCCGTACGCACCAATGTAACGCGGAAAGCCTGGTTGGAGAAACGGCTAAACTGGCCTACCTGCGCTTTGGCTACCCAGGAAACGGTTACCGAACCGCCCACAGGCAATCCTGCACTTTGCAAAATTTGATCGAGCTGTCCGGCCGTAAATGTGATGACGGGCGATGCGCCACCGTTGTCGGAAGGAAAGGCGAGCAGCGGTGCGTTGACCGCAGTCGCACTGTCCAAACCGGCCTGCCAGCTGTAGCGGATCGGGCCGTTGGCCAGCGACGTGGTCGTTTGCCAGGTGATTGGGAATGCCGTGTTCGGGTTGCCGCCTACGGTCAGGGTGCTGCCGTTGGCTGGTGTCAGCAGGTTGAACGGTTGAATTTGCGCGTCGCGCACCAATTTCAGGGTAAACACATCGTCGGCACCCAAAGAGTCGCGGCGGTTAAATGCGTATGCCCGGACAGTCCAGATGATGTTGGTAGAATCGCCTGCGGGCAAACCAAAACCACCCAAAATGCCGTCAATTGCTTGTACGGTGTTGGTCAACACTTCTGCGGTACCGCCGTTGTTGGAAGGGAAAGACAACAGGGGCGTACCGAAATTGCCACCGGGGAAATCTGCCAACCACTGGTAGTTGCTTGCATTGTCGGCACGCTCCCAAGTAATGGGAACCGGAGTGGCGTTGGTCGGGCTGGTTACCAAACGGAAATTGTCGGGTGGCGACAACAGGCCGAAATTACCAATCGGGAAAATGCCTTCTCCGCGTCGGTTCAATTGCTGGATGCGCGAATCTTCCTCTACAGGGGTGTCGTCGGTGTCGTATGCTTTGGCTGCATCGGGGTGAAACGTAAGCAAGTACTCCGCCAAAGCATCCTGTTCGGAGCCGGGCACGGTGAAGGTAGCCAGGCCGGGTGTGGTGATCACGGTATCTAAATCCACGCGTTTGGTACCCAGGGTCGGGAAAGGGTAGCTGTCGCCGCCGCCTGCGAGGAAGTTGAGGGTCACCACCTTGATTTTGCGGGCAGGGTTGCCAAATACATTGCCGTCTTTGACGATGGTGTCGAGGGTGTTGTCATTTTCGTCCACAATAATGGCCGAGCGCACGCGGTCGCCTGCCGGCAGCGTGGGGTCAAAGCTGAAGCGCACGCCGCCTACCTGCGGGAACTGGCCAGGCGTGGCACCCGGAGCGGTGGCGCGCACGCCGTGTTCGATGATCTGGGCAACGCCGTCAGCAGTGAGTTCGAGCACTGAGAGGCGGTTGTTGAAGCGCAGGGAGTTTTCAAGGTCCAGCTGGCTGATGTCGCCCTCTTCCTTGCCTGCCAAGGGGTTGGCACCCGGAGGCAGGAGTTGCACGTCGGAACCGACGGCGAGTACCTGGCCGATGGCCTGGCGGATGCCGCCGCCGTTTTTGAACGAAATAGCTACTTTCGGATCAACCTGTTTGGCCAACCAGAGGTTGGCGTCGGCGCTGAGGTTGCCAAAGTTGGTCTCCTGGGTGCGCACAAAGGCACGGCGGCCTTCGAGGAACACGTTTGTTTTGCCGAGGATGTTGCCGTCTTTGGCCACGATGACGTTGCGGATGGCGTTGCACAGGTCGCGCACGTTCTGGCCTTTAGAAGCCGGTGTGAATGCTGCGGCGTAGTTACCTGCCCACACGTCGGTCACGCCGAGGGTGTCGGTGGCGTAAGCGCCGTTGATGTTGTCGTCCAGAGAAGCGGGCACGAGCACGCCGTTTTGGTCAAAGTCGACGACCAGACGGCCGAGGTACTTGTATTCACTTTTGGTGTTGACGATCAGGCAAGGCTCGCCGTCGGCGTTCAGGGTCTGAATCGGGTACTGGTCTTCGATGGCGTCGCCCACGCGGAGGCGGTCGTTGGCGTCGGCGCAGAGGGCGTGGGAGCCGCCAGCGATGATGATGTCCACGCCTTTGACCAAGGGAGCAAGTTGTTTTTCAAACGCGAGTTGCTGCAGGTGGGTCATCAGGATGATCTTGTTGATGCCCTGAGCGCGCAAGGCATCCACGACCGGCTGGATGATGGAAGCCAGGTCGGCCATGTTGTCGGTGCCAGCGCCCGGGTTGAGCACCTGGGTGTTGCCTGGTGAAGAAATCTGGGCCAAACGCGGGGTGGTGGCACCCACCAGACCGATTTTTTCGCCGTTGCGGGTGATGACAGAAGAGCGGGCGAGGCCTTTTTTCTCGCTGTTGTTGGCAATGGCGGGCGGGGTGCGGAAGTCGGTGGCTTCGCGGCCGTCGGTGGTCACGAGGTAAGACAGCGCAGGCTCGCTGGCAAAGCTGAGGTTGGACGACAGGTAAGGAAACTGTGCGCCCACCCAACGGCGGTCGGCACCGCCAGAGCGGATGTCTACACCGATCATGCTGTTTACTTCGGTGGTGCCAAGGTCAAATTCGTGGTTGCCCAGGGCGCTGGCCTCTATGCCGATCATGTTGAGGATGGCGATGTCGGCGCGACCGATGGCGGCACGCACTTGACCGCTGGCAGTAAAATACGTGCCCACGGCGGTGCGCAGAGGGTTTTGCAGGCTGGGGTCTTCCGAGGCGAAGAGGAAAGGGCCTGGAATGTAGCAGTCGCCCGAAGCCAAAATCACCGTGTTGGGGTAAGCATTGTCGAAAGCGTCGACCACGGCGGCGAAATTTGGCGCGTCGATGGTGGCGTCGGTGGCGCCTTCAAAGTCGGAGGCGTGGAGGAGCT
>JBMOHO010000254.1:0-5903 GCA_049317805.1 Saprospiraceae bacterium | reverse complement strand
ATTTTTGTTTTTCAGCCATTTTTTGTAAAACAAGTCCATAAACTCGGAGGTCTCTTTATCCGGCACCTGCCAGAGGCTAACCAGCAAGTAATCCACGCCTGCCATTTTGAAAGCGCGCTGCAGGCCGTACACCCCTTCAGAGTCCCGGATATCGCCCAAGCCGGTTTCGCAAGCGGAGAGTACTGCCAGTTTAGTATTGCTCAGGTTGAGCTGGCTGATTTCATAGGCAGTGAGAATGCCGTCTTCCCGTTCGGGTGGTATCGATTGTCCCGTCCACGCAGCGTTTGCGCCCGCAAATATCAGACCCGAGCGAAACAGCGGGTTTTCGTTCCATTTGAATACTGCCGTTCTTTCCCCCAACTCGCTAAAGGTGGCGGCGTCTGCGTTGGGGGTGACCTGATCCGGGAAAAAGAATCCGTGCGTGGCGATGTGCAGGATATCGGGGCCACCCTTTCCATAATAGCCCATCACTTTTACACTTTCCTCGGTAGCCGACTGGTTGGTCAGCATAGTGGTGTACACCCCGGCATTTCCCAAGAGACGGTTTAATCCCCATACTTCTTGTTCGGAGCCACTGAGGTACTCCCATGCAGGGGTGGTATCCTGCCGATAGCCCCCCCCTTCCTTGAGGTACATCTTTCTTGCATCGCGGTATGCCAGGAGCGGCTGGGCCACTGCTGTGCTGTCGTACGCATAGCGAATGCCGCCATACAGCAGGGCAGTGCTGCCGGGCTGGATCGTCGGGATGGTCTCGGAATGCAAGATATTCCGTGTACTGCCCAACTGCCGGATGGTATATCGGTGAGCCAGTACCCGGTTTTTTCCGGTCGGGAGCGCTGCCAGGTTTACCCGGTGCAACTGGCCCGAGAGGGATACATACAGGGTGTGCGATGGCTGTGGAAGCCATCGGGCCACGGGCTTCCAGATCAGTTTGTACAATTCGGCGCCATGTCCCGGCTTTTTTTCGTCCAACAGTTTGCCGCTACGGGCATAAAGCGACGCAACTGCACCGGCGTGCCCGGTATGTTGTTCGAGGAGCTCAATCAGACGTTTTTCATCGAAGAGTGGGATGAAACGCGGCGGTTGTCCGTCGGGCAGCAGCAACAAGGCGGCGTACCGGGTTGTACCTGCATCCTGCATTGGCCTGGGCAAGTTATAATGAATAAACTCTATTGCCGCCTCGCCGTATTGAAGCGCTTGTTGTATATCCTTCCAACCGGGAATACTGGATTTGTTTGTACCCGATGTCACTGAAATCATTTCGCGCTCCAGGCGGTTTATCCAGTTCTCCAGAGAATCTGTGCCGTGGCGTTCGACCAGCGGCTTGGCCAGTTCAGCAGTCAACCGCCCTCGGAGTTGCTGCCATTTTTGATACATTTTCGCCGCAGTGGTGTCGCCCGTAGCATTCATCTGACGGACCAGATCACTTTGGCTCTGTAGTGCTATGTTTTTGAACAACAACGCATTGTCGTACGCCAAATCGGCAATACCGGTACCGGCGCAAACGGCGTTGATCAGGTTGTGATGAAAGGAAATGGAGTTGAGGATGGATTCAAGTTGGTGGGCCGTAGCATAACCGAGGGCATGCTGAGCTGTTTTTTTCCAGTATGCATGCCCTTCCCGTGCCCATTTTTCGACATTTTTGAGGTTCGATCCAACGCAAACTCCGGTGAGCATTCGGAAATCATTTTGCCGGGCGGATTGAAGCGACGCGGCATCAAAAATAGAAAAGCACAAGTCGCTTGAGCGTTGCATGAGGGAGTCGGCCTCAAGATAATTGCCTTCGAAGAGTTTGCACAAGGCCATCTGGCGTAGCGTCATGGCCACACTGGAATGGCGGGGCCCTTCCACTTCAATTTGAGCAGCGAGCGCTTCCTGCAACAGGTCGAATGCGTCGACTGGCCGCTCTTGTGCTATACAAACGGTAGCCAGGTCGGTGAGTCCGGCAGGGTAATACGGATGCTTTTTCCCCAAAATTTCAATCCGTGCACGAAGCGATTCCCGATAAAGACTGTCGGCAGTCTCGTAGTCTTTTTGCAAAAACGCCACGCGCCCCAAAGCGGAGAGCAACATGGGGTAATCCGAGTGTTTCTTGCCATGTGCATTCAGCATGATACGAAAGGCTTGTTCATGCAGGTGCCTGGCTTTATCGTAGTCTCCGATCTCTATGGACAAGTTGCCGTAATTGTAACACACCAACCCGAGCCACCAGGCATCCTCGCCCAATTTTTCTCTTAATGCAGCCGTCAGTTCTTCAAAGTATTCAATAGAAACGTTCCAGTTACCAAGCCTGCGGTTGCTTACAGCAAGCCCGTTGAGAAAATAAGCTGTCGGATGGCCTCTGCCATAAATCTGCCGGTGTATTTCAAGGCCGGCCTGGTCTGTTTTAAACGATGCTTCGTCGTAGTCAAGCTGGTCGTAAAGTGCACTTAGGGCATACAGCATAAAGCAATACTCTTCCGTCTTCCTCGCATTAAGTGCTTCCCACCCCGCTTTGCAAGTTTCATAGATTTGACGGGCCTGTTCATATTTTCGTTGGTTGTGGTATACATTCCCCAGGCACCAGTGGAGGGCAATTTTTGAAAACGCAGACACACCTTCGCTGCATTCAGCTTCGGGAATGACCACTGATAGCAGGGAATCCGCCTCTTCCCACCGGATCGACCGTACCAGCGCCAGGCTCAACGCCCGGCACATGGCGACACAGGTGTCGTCTGTCATGCCAAAACGGGTATAATAAAGGGAAAAAGCACCCTGTAAGTGCGGGAATGCTCCCTCATAATCACCAGCCAGGTATTCCACTTCACCGAGTCTGTACATGGTTTTCGCGAAAATCGCCGTATCCACGATCGGCCGACCTTCCAGGACTGCCAATGCTTCCCGGGCATAAGGCAGTGCCTTGCGGTAATAGCCAGCCTTGTAGAGCGTGTCGGCGGGCTCCCCCAAAGGAAGAATCCGGATGTTCGTGAAAGACTGCCCCATCGACGCGCTACAGCCGACCGAAAGGAGCCACAAGGAAAGCAAATATGTTCTCATATATGGTATATAGATAATCTCCCGTATCAGCTACTCCACCACATCCACGATCACCGTTGCCACCCCTACTTCATTGTCCACATACACACCGGCTGGCCCTCTGCTCAGGTAACTTTGGGCGAATAACTGCTCGAAAAAATGGCTCCCCTCATACGCTTTTCCACGCGTAGCCACCACATCCCGCAAGTCAACGGGGGTAAGGGTGGCGATGAGTTTGAGCACCTCTCGCCCCGGAGCGTCAAAGGTAACCCGATGTTCCCGCTTTTCCCCCGGCTTTAGCCTGAATTCTGCGGGATTCCATCCTGCACCGGGAATCAACACATTCACCGCGTGGCGCGCGTCTACATCCAGAACTGTGTAGTACAGCGTATATGGGCTGAGGTTCTCTACGTGCAATAAGGCAACCTCTTTGTTCCGCCGGACAGATAAGCCCACAGGGGCAGCCGGGCTACCGGAGGCGGGTGTGTTGACCGAAAAGCCAATCCGGTATGGGCTGCTTTCAAATGCCAGGCTGCGCAAAAAACGGGCCTGCAGGAAGTTGTCAATTGCCCGGTGAAGGTCGGGGGGCAGGGTTCCGGCATGTCCGCCGCTCCAGAGTTCTTCTCCCTCGGCGGTTTGCAAAACAAGTTTGCGCCCGTGCCGGCTGCGCATCAAAAGCTCCGGTGGTGCAGGGGAGTCGAAAACCAATGACTCCATTCCGGACAACTGCCTGCGCAGGGATGCCCCCACAACAGGATCATCCGCATCCACAGCAATAGAAATGGCATAGGGACCAAAGTGTTGCGCACGAACAAACACCCAGGAGTCGAGCGCATCGGATTCCGTCAGTGGACGATCAAGTTGAACCGTACATTCCAAAAAGCCAAGCCCTCTGTCTGTAACGACGCCCCGGGCAATCGGAGTTGCACCCGATGTATCGCGGGTATCGGGCGGAAAAAACACCAGCTTCGTCCCTGCCTGCAAACCATGCAGCAGTCCGCCTTTCAGTACCAGTTCCTGATGCCCCGTTGAAGTAAGCACACGGTAATAAGGTGGCGGTTGGTTTAACCGTGCGCCGAAGACCAGATAATCGGGTACTCCTTCCATCAAAGGCGTTTGTTTCTGCTCTACCTTTTCCATTATACGCAGACAGACCTGTTCAAACAGGCTCCGGTAAGTAGCGACCGGGTGCATGCTTTCCAGGCTTTTGCAAAATGCCCAGGTAAGCAGAGCAGAGCACTTTCCAGCCTC
Source organism: Saprospiraceae bacterium (assembly GCA_049317805.1). Classification (GTDB taxonomy): domain Bacteria; phylum Bacteroidota; class Bacteroidia; order Chitinophagales; family Saprospiraceae; genus M3007. The sequence continues at coordinate 1,637 of JBMOHO010000254.1, read as the reverse complement.
TACAGCAGTCTCTAAACTAATTTGGTGAGGCATACTGGAGTAGAACACAATTAATGGAGCGGAGAACCCGGAATCCCCGGTTGGATTGTGGGTGAGCCGGGTACGTTGGTTTGTTGCTGCTTCGTAAGTACTCCTGCTGCGCAGTGCTGTGCCGGAATGGCAGGCGTCGAACACTACGCATACCTGACCTCCGGCGCCAGCTGCGCGCGCGCGCAAGCGGTCAATATAGTGCCCCAGATCATCGTCGCGCAGCAACTGCTGATGTCGTCGGCTGTCTGTAAAATGGCCATCGTAAGGCACAAATGCTTCATCAAGCATGTCTACCTCGTCGCGGTTGTCATCGTCAATTTGCACGCCATGACCGTAAAAGTGTACAAGGACAACATCGCCCGGCGATATTTCACCCTCCAGTCGCGCAAAAGCGCGGTCAATATTTCCCCTTGTAGCGTCGGCGTTGATCAACTTCGCCATATCCGCCTGCACAAATCCCTTCGATAGTAAGGCGGCGTACATGAGCTGTACGCCTTGTTCGGCCTGTAAAGTGCTGAAATCGGGCGAGGCAAAGCGCCCCACGCCGATGAGCAGGGCGTGCTTTCGGTTTTGTGCGGTCAGGGCGGTGGCGATCCACAAAAGTACCCAAACATGAACAATTGGCATTTTAGGGAATATCGGCATATTTAGCGGTTATTCAAGTTTTCCCAACAAGGACATGGCCCGGCGGCGGTAGGCATGCGCGGGGTTCTGAGCGATCGCCTCCAGAGCTTCTTTTCCTGCCTCAGTATTCAGGCCCAGTTTGGAGAGTGCCAGCAGCCACTCTGCGTCCTCCTGATAAAGGGTGTTGTTTTGCATCAATACGTTTTCGAGCAACGGAACGGCTTTGGAGGGTTTTTCGGCCTTCAGGTAGCCAATGGCGGTGTTGAGTTTATTTTCCAGGGCGCCGTCCTTTTGCGTTTCGCCCATTACTCCGTATTCTATGTACTCCAACGTGCGGATGGTTTCAACGAAGGCTATGCGTCCGTTAGGATCATTAGCAAGCGTTTTGCCTTTGGAGCGGGGAGGCGTTCGGGTTTGTTCACGGGAACCCACAGGCAAGGGTTGTTCCTCCGCCAGGGAGGGTGGCTGAGCAGTAGAAGTGTCGGGCGGCATCGCAGCGGGATCAGCTACGGCCTGCGGCTCGGTCCCTTTTGGAAGCCTGAGCCAGAAGAGCGTGGCGGCCGCCAACAGGACAAATGCAGCAGCAACAGCCAGGAAACGCCGGCTAACAGAAGTCGACTTTGCGCTGCCTGCATAGGGAGACACCAAATTTTTTTTTATCTTCTCTCGAAGCCTCAGGGTGTGCAACTTCCCCAGCATTTCGCGGTGGCGCTCCACCGCTTGCCTGAGTTCCGCATCATTTTGCAATGCCTGCTCGAACGCGCCCAGAGCAGTGCCACTCAACTCTTCATTCAGGTAATCTTCTATGTAGTCGTAAACATTCATGGCAAAGTGGATCAAGTCAACAGTCGAAATTGGGCGGCGAGTTCAATTAATTTTTTCATGCACTGGGCACGATGGTTTTTGAGAGCGTCAACGGTCGAATACTGGGTGAGCTTCTGTTCAATGACATCTTTATCTTTCTGCTCTTCAAGGTACTTGAT
>JBMOHO010000253.1:0-5931 GCA_049317805.1 Saprospiraceae bacterium | reverse complement strand
CCGGTACAAGTTGAGGGGTTAGAGATTGGTTAGGGTAGGCATCTGCTGTATGGCAGCCTGCACAAAATGGCGCATGGGCACGCTGCGCATCACGTTCAGTTCCTGGGCAAAGGTGGTGTCTTCGTCGAGAAAACGCAAGACCTGATGGGCAGGCAATTTGGAAAAAAGTCCGTTAAACACCTGTTGGCCCAGTTCGGGCTGGTCGCGCAGCACGCGGAGGAGTATGCTGTCGTAGGCCCGGAAGCGCCAGGGACTGTCGAACAAACGGGCGTCGGGTGCGCCTGCTTGGGCCCAATGTGCCGCAAACGCGCTCATTTTGCGCAGGGTGCGTTTAAACGCGTACCCGCTGGAGGGCTTGACAAACCCGGCAGCCGTGCCGATGTTCCACACGCGCCCGTGTTGGCGGGGCCGAAAGGGGTCGTCGGTCATGGGAATGACGCCAAACTCGGTTTCCCGAATGCTGTACTGCCGGATGTTCAAAAAATGGCTGATGTAATGCTTCAGCGCCGCGTCGTATTGGTCGTCGGGCAGCAGCTCGGGCGAAAAAAGCGTGTATTCCACCAGTGCCTCGGTTTCGGAAAACGGCAACACGTACACAAAACGCACGGCGCCGTCCTGGGTCACCCCAAAGTCCATGAAACGCACTTCCTCGGGGTCAAATACCGGCGTGTCGGTTCGAATGAACCAGCCTTTGAAATGCTGGAGCAGGCGGGTAAACCTGCTTGATATCTGTTGGCCATTGTCGGAAAACGGACTCGGAAAACGCACATCGGCCGGAATAAGCGGCGAGGGCGTAAACGCGCTGTTGAACACCACAGGTGCCTGAAAAACGCCGCTGTCGGTCACCACCGCGCCCATCTCGTTGTCGATGTGCTGTATGGCGGCCTGCACGCGTTGCACGTTGGGATGGGTCGACAATTCGGCGTGGGCCCACTGGTAATAATCGATGCCCCGCACGGTATGGTACCGGTATTCGCCCATGTCCATGGCGTGTTCGGTACCTTGTGCGGCAAATCGGGCGCGGGGCCACACGCGGTGCACGGTGGGCGGCAGCGGTTCGTGGGGCGTGGCCCAGAAACTCCAGGTGCGGTCGTTGCGCGTTTTGGCGTCGCGGTCCAGCAGCAGGATGCGTTTATCCCGGAACGCCGGTTGGCGCGCCAGTTCAAGGGCCAGGGTCAAGCCGGACAAGCCTGCGCCAGCCAGGAGGATGTCGGAAGATGTAGTAGACATGTACCGACTTACAACACGGTTTGGGGCGCAGGGTTGAGTTTACGCCGCGCCCGATTTTTCCAGCGCCTGCTCCACCGCATGAATCGCGTGCACCGTTTTGATCACCGAATCGGGCGTGACGGAAATGCTGTCGATGCCCAATTCGACGAGAAACTGTGCGAAATCGGGGAAGTCGGATGGCCCCTGGCCGCAAATGCCCACTTTGACCCCGGCTTTTTTGGCGGTGGTGATGAGCATTTCGAGCATGCGTTTGACGGCCGGATTGCGCTCGTCGTACAGGTGCGCCACGAGCGACGAGTCGCGGTCCAAACCCAGGGTCAGCTGCGTGAGGTCGTTGCTGCCAATGGAAAAGCCGTCGATGTGTTGGGCAAATTCCTCGGCCATGATGATGTTGGACGGGATTTCGGCCATCAAAAACAGCTCCAGCCCGTGTTCGCCGCGCACAAGGCCGTTTTTGGCCATTTCGGCCGACACCCGCAGCAGCTCGTCTACCGTGCGGCAAAACGGAATCATGACCACCACGTTGCGCAGGCCCATGTACTCGCGCACCTTGCGGATGGCTTTGCACTCCAGGCCAAAAGCGGCGGCATACGCCTCGGAGTAGTAGCGCGAGGCACCGCGCCAGCCGATCATGGGGTTTTCCTCCTTGGGTTCGAAGTACTTGCCGCCCATGAGGTTGTAGTACTCGTTGCTTTTGAAGTCGGAAAAACGCACGATCACCTTGTTTGGGTAAAATGCCGCAGCGATTTTGGCGACGCCGTCGGCCAGTTTTTCAATGAAAAACGTTTCTTCGTTTTCGTAGCCTTTTATCTTTTCGGCAATGGCTTTGCTGAGTTCCTCGTCATGCAGCTCGCGGTGCTGCATGAGGGCCAGCGGGTGCACCTGAATGTAATTGTTGATGATGAACTCCTCGCGCGCCAGGCCGACGCCCTTGTTGGGCAGGTGTGAAAACTGGAATGCCAAACCGGGCGAGGCCACGTTGAGCATGATGTCGGTTTTCACTTCGGGCAAGTCGCGAAGGTCGTACTCCGTTTGCTGGTACAGCATCTCTCCGTCGTAAATGTAGCCCTCTTCACCTTCTGCGCAGGAGGCGGTGATGAGTTGTCCGTCGAGGAGGATTTCCGTGGCGTTGCCGCTGCCGACGATGGCGGGCACGCCCATTTCGCGGGCCACAATGGCGGCGTGGCAGGTGCGGCCACCCTTGTTGGTGATGATGGCCGAGGCCTGTTTCATGATGGGCTCCCAGTCGGGGTCGGTCATGTCGGTCACCAGCACCGAGCCGGGCTCGAATACGTGGCCTTCGTTGACCCGCTCGTCGAGTGAATAGAGGATGGTGACTTTGCCGACGCCGATTTTGTCGCCCACGGCAATGCCCTTGAGCAGCAGCTTGTCGGCGCGGTGCTCGTCCTGCATTTTGTACTCAATGATCTTGTTGTGGTCGCGCTGGGAGTGGATGGTTTCGGGGCGCGCCTGCACGATGAACAGGTCGCGGCTGAGGCCGTCGATGGCCCATTCCACGTCCATGGGTGCCCAGCGGCCGTGTATTTTGGAGTAATAATCTTCGATGATAACCACCCAGTTGGAGAGTTTCAGGATGGTTTCGTCTTTGAGACAGAAGCGGTTGCGGAATTTCCGTTCGGTGGGGATGATCTTCACGCGTTCGTCGCCGCCCTCGCCGTACACCATCATTTTGTCTTTGTTGCCCATCTTTTTTTCGATGATGGGGGTAAATCCGTCGCGCAGGAGGGGTTTAAACACCACGTACTCATCGGGGGAAACGGAGCCTTGCACGATCATTTCGCCGAGGCCAAACGAGGCATTGATGACCACAGCGTCTTTGAATCCGCTTTCGGTGTCGAGCGAAAACGCTACGCCGGAAGCACCGAGGTCGCTGCGCACCATTTTTTGGACGCATACGGAAAGGGCCACAGCGAAGTGGTCGTACCCGAAATTCTGGCGGTAGCTGATGGCACGGTCGGTGAACAGGGAGGCGAAGCAGTTGCGCACACAGTCCATGAGCGCTGCGGGGCCGCGCACGTTGAGGTAGGTTTCCTGCTGGCCGGCAAAAGAGGCGTCGGGCAGGTCTTCGGCAGTGGCGGAGCTGCGCACGGCCACGTCGGTAAACTCCTGGTTGTATTGTTTAGACAGCGTTTCGTAAAAGTCGATGATGTCTTCGCTCATCTCTTTGGGGAAACGGCCGTTTTGGATGAGTTGACGCACCTTCATGCCGCCTTTGCGCAGCGACTCGATGCTGTCGTAGTCAATGGCATCCACAATTTCCTTGATTTTGGCGTCGAGGGTGTTGTGGCGAAGGAATTCGTAGTAGGCTTTGACGGTGATGACGAAGCCGTCGGGGATGTTGACGCCCAACGCGGTGAGGTTTTGGAGCATTTCGCCCAAGGAGGCGTTTTTGCCGCCTACGAGGGGCACATCGTGGATGCCCACGGCTTTCAATGGCAAGGTATAAGGCATGGTTTTGTTTAGTTGTTGTGGTGGTGGTTGGGCTGAAAAAACAATTGACCATCACTCGGACAGCTCCGGGAGATGATCAATAAGGTTAGGAAGGCGTAAAGATAGGGGTTTTGGTTTGACCAAACAATTCTTTTCCGAAAAAGTAGCTTTGGACTATGATACGGCATAGTCGGTTTGCGCACGGGCATATTCGGGTTGAAAACCGAGTACAATACATCACTTTTTAAACAATTTTCCCAAACCGCTTCTCCAAAACCGCATACCGATAATCAAAAATGCCCTCCAACTGCCGCCGCACGAACAGTCCGTGTGCGATGTTGCCCAAAATCCACAACGGCAGTTTGTAGTGCACCAGGTCCACCATTTCCACGCCGCCGGGTACCGTTTTGAAAAAGTGTTGATGGTGCCACAACTGATACGGCCCGAAGCGCTGCTCGTCTATGAAATGTTCGCCTTCGCGCACCTGCGTGATCTCGGTCATCCATTTCATGGGTATGCCAAAGAGGGGCTTGACGGTGTACGTGATGATTTGGCCGGCGTACATGCGACCAAGCGACTCAGGCGCTTCGGCGGTGACCTGAAAGTCCATGTACGCCGGCGTGATGTCTTTGAGGTTGGAAGGTGCGGAGAAAAAATCCCAGGCTTGTTCCATGCTGATGGGCAGGCGCTGCACGCGGCGGAGCATCCAGGCCCCAGCGGGCGGGGTTAAAAAAGGAGACATGCGGTTGTTTTGGCGCTACAACAGCAGGGTAGGGCACAGGGTTTGGCTATGGCTTCAAAAACGCGATCAATCCCGGGAAATAGTGCGCCTGGTCGTCCCACATGCTCATATGGCTGCCCTCTGGACACAGCAGGAACTGTCCATTTGGAAATTGGGTGGACATCCAACGCATGTATTCCGGATCCATGGTGTCGTGCGTAGCGCCGATGACCAGGGTGCGCGTTTTGATTTGGGGGAGCTGGGCGCTCATGTCCCAGGTGGCCAATTTTCCGGAAATACCGAACTCACTGGGGCCTTGCATCGACACATAAATGTCCGGATTCAAGTGTTTAAAGGTTCGGTTCACCGCGTCGGGCCATTCGGCGGCGGGTATTTGCAGGATGTGTTTTTCGTAATAATGCGGGAGGAGCAGCTCCATGTAGCGCGGGTTGCTGTAATCGTTTCGGGCCTCTAGGTCCTGCACTTCCTTCAGCACGTCAGGCGGCATTTGCGGCGCCAACACGCTGTCGACATACGCGCCGTATTTGGGCGCACTGGCCATCATGTTGCTGACGATCAGCCCTTTGAGGTTGTCCTGGTATTTCAACGCGTACTGCATGGCGAGGATGCCGCCCCAGGAATGCCCGAGCAGGTAAAAGTTGTCTTTGTTGAGCCCCAGGGCCACGCGCACCTGTTCGACTTCCTCGACAAAACGCGGCAAATCCCACAGCGACGAGTCTTTGGGCTGATCGGAATAGGCCGACCCCAGTTGGTCGTAGTAAATGAACTCGATGCCTTCAGCGGGCAAAAAACTTTCGAACGACTCGAAATACTCGTGCGTGCAGGCCGGGCCGCCGTGCAACAGCAGCACCTTGGTGGTGGGGTTGTTGCCAAACCGCTTGGTCCACACGTTGAATGTGCCTTTGGGGGTTTGGATGGGGATGAGGCGCACCCCGCCGGTCTGCATGCCGGATTCGGTTTGGGCGAAGTACGATTCCGGACCGCCTGCTTTTGGTTGCGGCGCGGTGGGCGCGGTACAGCCAGCGAACAAGAAGAGCGCTGCTGCAAAAATTCGTCCTACGAGTATAGTCGTAGGACGAGTATGTGCACATCTGAGTAACATCTATTCGAAAAATTGTAAACCGTTATTTATTGGGCACAACCGACATCTGGCTGAGCTTCCACTGTCCGTTTTCTTTCACCACGAGGTGGCTGAAGGTACCGCCGTCCGGGATTTTTTCGCCCGTCTTTTTATTGGTGTCGTATCCGCTGAACGTGCCCTTGATGTTCACTTTTCCGTCGGGCTGAAGCGCCGCGCTGGTTACCTTGATCTCGTTGTACATGGTGAATTCCGAAAATCCTTTCACAAAATTGGCCTTGATGTCCTCTTTTGTGGTGGTGTTGGTGGTGCCGTCTGCCGGGTTGACAAACACGACGTCGTTGGCGTACATGGTGGCCAGGGTTTCGACGTCGCCGCGGTTGTAGGCATCCTGCCAGGCTTTGGCGAGGGCCACCATTTCCTGCTCAAT
>JBMOHO010000252.1:0-5941 GCA_049317805.1 Saprospiraceae bacterium | reverse complement strand
CAAATAAACAAATAAACAAAAAAAGTCCCTCCCCATTCATTAACGGAGAAGGACGTCATCAAAACACGCTTCATTTTAAACCTATATCTTCAAGCTGCTAAACAAACGCAGCATTGGTATCAAACATTGATGAGGCATAAGGTAAAAGGCTTTTTCAAAAAATAGCAACAACTGTTGAAAAGTTTTTTGTTTTACTTTTACTCCATCACTTTTACGTCCACAAAGATAATTCCATCTGTACTTTTGCCAAGTATTTTTACTTATTTTTTAAAAAAATTTAACTGCTGATGAAAGACTTGTTGATTCGCAACGCTTTAGTGGTAAACCGCCATCGAATAGAAGCAACCGACATATTGGTTCATGAAGGGCGGATCGTGCAGATGGGCGGACAGATCAGCGGGCAGGCGCGCCGGGAAGTAGACGCCACAGGCCATTGGGTGTTGCCGGGCATCATAGACGACCAGGTCCACTTCCGCGAACCGGGGCTTACACACAAGGCCACAATATACTCCGAAAGCCGGGCTGCCGTGATGGGCGGCGTGACGTCCTTTATGGAAATGCCGAATGTGAATCCGCCCTCGGTGACCCAGGAACGGCTGGCGGAAAAATACGCCATTGGCGCGCGCACCTCGTTGGCCAACTATTCATTTTACATGGGCGTCACCAACGACAATTACGATGAAGTGATGCGCACAGACCCGCACAGTGTGTGTGGCATCAAGATTTTCATGGGCAGCAGCACGGGCGACATGCTGGTGGACAACCCGGGCACCCTCGAACGCCTGTTCGCGCATACGCCCATGCTCATCGCCACCCACTGCGAAGACGAAGCCACCGTGCGGCACAACATGGCCGCATTTCAGGCGCGGCTGGGCGACCAACTGCACGCCCGCAACCATCCCGACATCCGCTCGGTGGAGGCTTGTCTCCTGTCTTCCACTTTTGCCGTCGAACTGGCGAAAAAACACGGCACCCGCCTGCACGTGCTCCACATCAGCACAGCCGACGAACTGGCTTTGTTCGACAACACCCTGCCGCTGGCCGACAAACGCATCACCGCCGAAGTGTGCGTGCACCACCTCTTTTTCAGCGCCGCTGATTACGAGCGTTTGGGCAACCTGATCAAATGCAATCCGGCCATCAAAAGCGCAGCGCATCGCGACGCCCTGTTGCCCGCTTTGCTCGACGGTCGGCTCGACGTGGTGGCCACCGACCATGCACCCCACACCCTGGCTGAAAAAAACCAGCCCTATGCCACGGCCCCGTCCGGCCTGCCCCTGATACAGCATACCCTGAACCTGATGCTGGAATTTTACCATCGGGGCCACATCAGCATAGAAACCATCGTGGATAAAATGTGCCACGCACCGGCCGTGGCCTTTCAAATAGCGGAGCGCGGCTATGTGGAGGAAGGGGCCTGGGCCGACTTGTGCATTGTCGACCCGAATGCTGAATGGACGGTTTCAAAAGACAACATCGCGTATCTGTGTGGCTGGTCGCCCCTGGAAGGACACCGGTTTAAGGGCAGGGTAGTGAGCACCATCGTGAGCGGGCATTTGGCCTGGCATGAAGGACGGTTGGATGAGGGAAAGATGGGGGAGCGGTTGGGGTTTGGACGGGTGTAATACACGCTCATTTTTTCAAAAAAACGCCCAATTCCGCCATTTTATCCGCATCAAGTGCAAAATAACAGGCCCCATTGGGCTCTATGTGGGTTTTTAGTCCCGGAGGCAACTGGCTGCTGTTACACTCAATGGTTTGGCCCTGCTTTATATATTGATCAAATAGCGGTTGAATATTAAAGTCTGTGGCCTCCGTCAAATGTTCCACCAGTCGCTCGTTGTTCATCCGCAATTCGGGGTGCCGGCGGCTGACTTCCAGCAAGCGGAACATGCCGTCGTCCAGGCTTTTATCGCCCTTGTGCTTGATCTGGTTGTCCAACAGGAATGCAAACAGAAACCCGCGTTGGTACGGCAGTTTTTCGTAAAAGCGGTCGTTCCAAAAATTTGCGTAGGTCATCGAGTCGTTCGGCGCGTTGCGCACAGGGGATTCGTAGTACGGTTTGAGCACGTCGTTGTTGATTTCATCAATAAACTGCTTGGTGCTCAACACGCCGCTGCGCAGCCGGAGTTTGGATTGGTAGTAATCGGTAAATCCTTCGCTGAACCAGTATTGTTTTTCTTCGTCGGCCGTTCGGATGGTGTTGCCGATCCAGTGGTGCATCATTTCATGAAAAAACAGGTAAGCCACCCGCTTTTCTTTTAGGGGAGAGCGGTTGTCAGACACCATGCAGGCAAACGACTGGTGCAGACCGCTGCCGCCCACGCTCAGGTGTTTGGAGGTGTCGTTCCACACATCGTAGGTGGGAAACAGGGTGACTAAATAATACGGTTGTGTTTCGTGCCAAAATGCACGCTGGCTCGATACGGCTTTTTGCAGCGTGTTGGCTACGGTGTCCATGTTCAGGTGCTCAAACGGTTTGTACGCCAGATAGACCGTATCCTGGTTGATGGGCAACGCGCGCACCCGAATGTCGCCGCCTACAAACACGGACTCATCCAGCATCAGGCGGGTTACTTCAATGGTTTTTGTCCCGAAAAACCCGGCGTACAGGCTGCTCGCCAGCGGCGTGTTGGCTGGCCCGGCCCAGGCAAACGAAACCGGCGCACCCGATGCATTATTGCCCCAATACTTGTCCGGCACGGCAAACAGCGCAAAACCGAACACATGAAAACTGCCTGACTCCACAATGGGCCGAAAACTGCGTTCCCATACCAAGGGGCTGAACTGATCGGGTTGAATCCGGTAAGTCACCTCTACGGCAGCGCCCGGAGGGTGTTTGATGGTAAACCGGCCACTGTCGCGCTCCATAAACAGTTGGCCGTTGGCTTGCAGCGCTTGCAGACAATTCCACAAATCTTGCTCTCCCCAATGCGCATTCGGGTACGAGAAACTGGTTTCGGTATCGCCAACAGGGGGTTGATAACGGACCGAAACATTCAGGTAAGGATTGGGCTGATCCAGCACCGGTGCAATGCGGTATTGCAATGCCTGTGCCTGCACAAAACAGCACATCAGGCCGCATAAACCCGACAACACATTGCGGAAGCTGAACAAAGCTGAAAAATTGGCCATATCTTAGATTGTTTATCAGGTATTGATTCGGTTATTTTTGGGGTGTACAATCGACGAACAACAAAGACAACGCAAAAAGCTTAATGCTGCCTTAACTTCAATAGAAATAATTTTGGCCAACAAAAACCTCAGCTATGAAACACTTGGTTATCACATTGTTATGCACCTTCAGCAGCTTGTTGAGTGCGCAAACGCTGTCGCCCTATCTCCAGGGCGTCACCCCCAATTCCATCTGGATCACCTGGAAAACGTCCTCCAACACCGAAAGTGTGGTGCAGTACGGTGCTTCGCCAGCCAACCTGGGTAACAGCGTGACCGGTACCACGCAAATTTTCAGCGACGCCGGATACCCAGCCAACTACTACTACCACAGCGTGCAGCTCACCGGCCTGCAAGCCAACACCAAGTACCACTACCGCATCAAAACCGGCGCACAGGAGTCGACGGTGCACAGCTTCCGCACCCTGCCGCTGCCCGGCCAGGCCATGACCGCCGGCGGACACCTGCGCTTCCTCATCATGGGCGACAACCAGATCAAGGCCCAGCCGCGTTTTGACTCCCTCGTGGTGTTTGCCAAACGCAATTGCGAACAGCTCTACGGCCCCAACATCAACGACTCCTTGAGCATGATCCTGATGGTGGGCGACCAGGTGGACGTGGGTACACTCGATCACTACGAATTTGTGCATTTTGCCAAAAACCGCTACCTGTCGGGTGAGCTGCCCATCGGCACCATCATCGGCAACCACGAAACCTACGGCACCCTGCAACTCGGCGCGTACGAAAACCACTTTTTTTACGATAAAATCCAGTACGCCGACGTGCCCTCCAATTCGGAGCGTTACTACGCCTACCAGGTGGGCCCGGTGCTCATCATCAACCTGAATACCGAAGCCACCAGCGGCTCGGCCGGCCTGGCCCAGTACACCTGGCTGCAACAGGTGGTGAACAAAGCCAACACCGATCCGTCGGTGCAGTGGATCATGTCGTTCGGCCACCGGCCTTATCAGGCGGAGCAGTATGTGGGCGACATTTCCACCTGGATCCGCAACACGGCTGTGCCTTTCCTGAGCACCAGCCCCAAGTTTTTCATGCACACCGGCGCACACCACCACCTGTACGCGCGTGGCCAGCTCAAAGAAACGCCCAACTACCACATCATTTCCGGCGGCACCGCCTGGGATCAGTACTGGGGCATGAGCAACGAAACGGATTTTGACGACGTGCAAAAAACGCTGTCCAACTGGCCTTACCAGATCGTCGATTTTGACCTGAATAAACAAAGCGTCGACGTGAAAACCTACTCCGTGGGCAGCATTTACCGATGGCACGAAAACCGCTTGATCGACGAGTTTCACCGCACGCTGAACCAGCCCGCTCCGGCCACACCCAGCGTCACCGCGCCTGCCGACACCGTGCAATTGCCTTTTGCGGTAAACTCCTCTGCGTTTTCGTCGCCGGCGGGTGAACTGCTCAACAGCACGCAGTTTCAAATAGCCACTTCGTCTAATTTTGCTGCGCCGGTGGTGGACAAACTGCGCGATTACGAAAACTATTACGGCTCGGCCGGTGCGCCAGACACCACCAAAGACCAGAACCTCGGCGTCGACATCCAGCAGTACACCGTGCCCGCCGGTGCCCTGCCCAACGGCAAACACTACGTGCGCGCGCGCCACCGCGACCGCAACCTGGAGTGGTCGGGCTGGTCGGCCCCCGATTCGTTTGTGGTGGTCAACAGCGTGCAGGGTTTTCCGTCCATCGCATTGGATAAAACGCAATACGACCTCGGCGAAACCATCACCGTAACCTACGCCAACGGCCCTGGCCTGGCGACCGACTGGGTGGGTTTGTACAAAAAGGGTCAAACCCCCGGTCAGGTTTCTTCTACGGCCTATAAATACGTCAATGGCGGCAACGGCGTACTGGCGTTTACGCTGACCGAACCCGGCGAATACTTTGCCGCGTTTTTCACCAACGACACGTACACGGAAATTGCCGACCGCGTCACGTTTTACCATGGCAACATACCCTTCTTGACGTCTGACAAAACCGCATACGCCGAGGGCGAAGCCGTGACCATCAACTACGCCAATGCGCCCGGCTTAGCCAAAGACTGGGTTGGTCTGTACAAAGTAGGCATGACGCCCGGCGTGGTCGGCTCGGTGCAGTGGAGCTACGTATCGGGTGCCGCAGGTTCCCGCACATTCAACAACCTGCCCAAAGGCTACTACTTTGCCGCATATCTGTTGCAGGATCAGTACGCTGAAGCGGGCGAGCGCATCTTCTTTTCGGTGGGCGATACCATTGCACAATTGGTCATTGACAAAAGCATTTACAACCTCGGCGAGTACATTGTGGCCACCTGGACCGATGGCCCGGGTATTCCGAAAGACTGGCTCGGCGTGTACCAGGCCTGGAAAAATCCGAACATCGACGCCCTGGATCAGTACACCTACTTTGGCGGCGTACCCGAGGGCACCATCACACTGAAAGATACCCTGGTCCCCACGGTACCCGGCAACTACTTTGTGGTGATGTTCACCAACGACTCGTACAACGAGGTGTCTAACCGTTGCTACTTCACGATGGTAGAGGGCGGCAGCGCCACCAATTCCATCATCGACAACCACGGCGTGCGGCTTTTCCCGAATCCATCGGGTGATTATACCATCGTGGAATCGGAGTACCCAATCGACAAGATTGAGGTGTTGAGCCAGGAAGGCCGCTTGTTGTACCGTTCGACGACCAACGCGGGCAACCAGCAGTTTACTCTCCTCAACCAGCAGTTGCCGGAAGGCACGTATGT
>JBMOHO010000251.1:0-5943 GCA_049317805.1 Saprospiraceae bacterium | reverse complement strand
GTCTGCCGCTGACAAAAGCAGGCCAGCCTCTTCCCTGCGGTTGAGTTCGATGCTGATGGCATTGGTCGAATCGCCGAACTCACTTTCCAAATTGCGCAAATAGGCTGTTGTGTTGCTGTTCAAAAAGAACTTCAACAACAACTTGATGCGGGTCTTCGAAGAGATAAGGGCGTCTATCATGCGCAAAATTGAGTAGCAAAGTTACTCAATTTTGCGCTTATTAAAGGCATCATACGTTTTTTATATCTTAAGCCGGTTACAATACCGGCCCGAGCCACTTTTCCATGTCCATCTGGCTCCATCCCTTGCGCGCGGCGTATTCCTCGGCCTGGTCGCGCCCGATTTGGCTGATGCCAAAATATTTGGCCTGCGGATGGGCAAAATACCATCCACTCACGGCCGCAGCCGGATACATGGCGCAACTCTCGGTGAGGCTGATGCCGATGTCGTCGGGCTTCAACAAGGCCCAAAGGGTTCGTTTTTCAGTGTGTTCCGGACAGGCGGGGTAGCCCGGGGCCGGACGAATGCCCTGATACCGTTCAGCGATTAAGGAATCGTTGTCGAGTTTTTCATCGGCGGCATAGCCCCAAAATTCGGTGCGTACCCGGTGGTGCATGCGTTCGGCCAGGGCTTCGGCCAATCGGTCGGCCAATGCCTTGAGCAAGATGGCATTGTAGTCATCAAACGCCGCTTCAAATCGCGCCACATGTTCCTCAATGCCGATGCCCGCAGTAACGGCGAACGCGCCCAGGTAGTCGGATGGCGCATTGGAGCCCTCAGCCTTGGGCATGATGTAATCTGCCAGACTCAGGTTGGGTTGGCCGTCTGCTTTTTTGACCTGCTGGCGCAGGAAATTCAGGGTGGCTAATTTTTGCTCGCCGGATTCATCCGCATACAGTTCCACCTGATCGTCTTCTACCGCATTGGCCGGAAAGAAGCCGATAACGGCCCGGGCTGTGAGCCATTTTTCCTGTACCATGGTGTCCAGCATTTTCCGGGCATCCTCAAAGAGCTGGGTGGCTTCTTTGCCCACCACCTCGTCTGTCAAAATAGCGGGGTATTTGCCGGCCAGTTGCCAGCTCTGGAAAAAGGGCGTCCAGTCAATATACGGCACGAGGTCTTCCAGTGGGTAATCTTCAAAAGTTTTGACGCCCAAAAAGCCTGGCCGAACGGGCGTGTACGCGCCTGGGTCAAGTTGAAATTTGTGGTTTCGGGCTTCTTCGATGGGCAGGAGCGATTTGGCCGATTGCCTGCCAGCTCGGGCTTCGCGCACCCGAATGTAGTCTGCTTTAATGCCTTCGATGAACTGACGGTTTTCCGACTCGTTTTGGGTCAACAGGCTGCTCACCACGGCCACGCTTCGGCTGGCATCGAGCACGTGCACCACGGGCGCATGGGTGTACTCTGGTTCAATTTTGACGGCAGTGTGGGTTTTGGAGGTGGTGGCACCGCCAATGAGCAACGGCAGCCGAATGTTTCTGCGTTGCATTTCGCGGGCGACGTACACCATTTCGTCAAGCGACGGGGTAATGAGCCCCGACAAGCCGATCACATCTACCTGGTGTTCTATGGCGGCATTCAGTATTTTGTCTATCGGAACCATCACACCAAGGTCCACGATGTCGTAATTGTTGCAGCCAAGCACCACGCCGACGATGTTTTTGCCAATGTCGTGCACGTCGCCTTTGACGGTGGCCAGCAGAATTTTTCCGGCAGCCTGCCTTTTTCCGCCGCCTTTTTCGGCTTCTATAAAGGGTGTCAAATACGCTACGGCGGTTTTCATCACCCGCGCACTTTTCACTACCTGGGGCAGGAACATTTTGCCGGCGCCAAACAAGTCGCCCACCACATTCATGCCGTCCATCAGTGGCCCTTCAATGACGTTCAAGGGTGCGGGGTATTTTTGACGGGCCTCTTCAATATCGACATCTATGAATTCGGTGATGCCCCTCACCAGGGCGTGGGTGATGCGTTGTTCCACCGAGCTTTCGCGCCAGGCGAGGTCTTTTTCCACCGAACGGCCTCCACTGTCTTTAAAACTTTCGGCCATGCGCACAAGGGCCTCTGTGGCGTCTGGATTTCGGTTAAACAGCACGTCTTCGATGCGGGTGAGCAGGTCTTTCGGAATGTCTGCGTACACTTCAATCAGGCCCGCGTTGACAATGCCCATGTCCATACCGGCCTGAATGGCGTGGTACAAGAAGGCGGCGTGCATGGCTTCGCGCACGCGGTTATTGCCCCGAAAAGAAAAGGAGAGGTTGCTCACTCCGCCGCTTATTTTTGCACCGGGGCATTGGGCTTTGATTTGTCGGGTAGCTTCTATGTAATTGATGGCGTATTCGTTGTGCTCGTCGATGCCGGTGGCCACCGCAAAAATGTTGGGATCAAAAATGATGTCATGCGGATCAAATCCGATTTGTTCGGTCAGGATTTGGTACGCACGCGAGCAGATGCTCACCTTGCGCTCGATGGTGTCGGCCTGTCCGGCTTCGTCAAAAGCCATCACGACTACGGCTGCACCGTAGCGGCGACAAATTTTGGCCTGGCGGATAAATTCACCCTCACCTTCCTTGAGCGAAATGGAGTTGACGATGCTTTTGCCTTGCAAACACTGCAAACCGGCCTCGATGACGCTGAATTTGGAGGAGTCGACCATAATGGGGAGCTTCGCAATGTCGGGCTCGGCCTGTACCATGTTCAGGAACTCCACCATGGCCACTTGCGAATCCAGCAGGCCTTCGTCCATGTTAACGTCGATGATTTGTGCGCCGCCTTCCACCTGCTGCCGCGCTACCGTGAGGGCCTCGTTGTAGTTGCCCTCCAGAATGAGTTTGGAAAATTTGGCTGAACCGGTTACGTTTGTCCGTTCGCCAATGTTTACAAAATTGGTCTCTTCGCGCACAATCAACGGCTCCAAACCGCTGTACATGGAATAGGGTAGGGGATCGGCCGGGCGGCGCGGCGACACGTTCTGCACGTGTTTGGCGATGTGCCGGATGTGCTCGGGCGTGGTGCCGCAGCAGCCGCCGACAATGTTGACCAAGCCGGATTCGGCAAATTCGCTTACCAATCCGCACATCTCATGGGGTGTCTGGTCGTATTCGCCAAATTCGTTGGGCAAACCGGCATTGGGGTAAGCCGACACGTAACAATCGGCCATGCGGCTCAAGGCCTCCAGGTGGGGCCGCATTTCCTCGGCGCCGAGGGCGCAGTTGAGTCCAATGGAAAAAGGTTTGGCGTGTTTGACCGAAATCCAGAAGGCTTCCACCGTTTGTCCGGACAAAGTACGCCCCGACGCGTCGGTGATGGTGCCCGAGATCATGATCGGCAGCTTGACGCCTTTTTCTTCAAACACTTCGTCTATGGCATACAGCGCAGCCTTGCAGTTGAGCGTATCGAAAATCGTTTCCACCAGAATCAATTGCACGCCGCCGTCGATCAAACCACGCACCTGTTCTGCATACGCGTTTTTGGCTTCTGTAAACGAGATGGCCCGGTATCCCGGATTGTTGACGTCGGGTGACATCGACAGGGTTTTGTTCAACGGCCCCATGGCACCGCACACAAAACGGGGTTTATCAGGTGTAGACACGGCATCGGCGGCACGACGGGCTATTTGCGCAGCGGCCAGATTGATGGCATAAGCCTGATCGCTGAGGTCATAGTCGGCCTGTGAAATACCCGTAGCGTTAAACGTGTTGGTTTCAATCAAATCGGCACCCGCATCCAGGTATTGCCGGTGAATTTCTTCGATCACATCGGGTCGGGTCAGGCTCAACAAATCGTTGTTTCCCTGCAGATCAGCGTGGTGGTTGGCAAACAAGGTACCCCTAAAGTCGGCTTCCTGCAGGCCATATCGCTGGATCATGGTGCCCATGGCACCGTCAATGATCAGGATGCGGTTGTGGATGATTTGTTCGAGGCTGTTCAGCATGTCATTCATGTGTGTGTCAGGGTTGGACTAAACAAAACACAAAAGTACGTGCTGCGGTTTTAACCCCAATTGCTTTATCGAATCAATATCAGTACCTCTGTACCATTGGGATTGTCGGCGAAGTTGGCCACACCGTTTATCTATAGAATGTCACCGGGTCTTCACAGTCGGTTCCCTTTTGATAAATACGGCAAAGGTTGGGTTTCTGTATGAAGTAGGGATTAATTTATCCAGCAATCGTCTTGTTTTTTTATTTCACAATAACCTTACAAAATGATAATACCCGCTTAATATTGGTGGAATTTAACTTGAATAAATTACACCTTTATTTCACCTAAAATCGTAAACTATTATGGTAAAATTTGCCAAAAAGTTGCTTTTTGGTTGGATGCTTGCCTTTTGTGTCTTCTGGATACAAGGCAACGCACAAACCTCAGCCCCGGCTCAGCTTAAAGGATTGGCCGACTGGACCACATCGCCGCTGTTCACGGTGGGCGAACAAGTGGGCACGTATTACCCGACAGGCATCCTGGACGGCGTAGGGGCGCGGAAGCTGGCCGACGGCACGATCCGTGCGTACGTCAACAGCGAATTGGGCGCATCGGCGGGTTACACGTATCAGTTGGCCAACGGCACGTCGCTCAAAGGGGGCCGGGTGTCGTACTTCGACATTGATCCGGCCACGCGCCAGATCATCTCCTCGGGTCTGGGCTACAAAGCGATTGTAGACCGCGCGGGTGTTGTGGTGACGTCTGCCACGCAGATCAACGAAAGCGCCAACACGGTGAACGGACTGGACCGCCTGTGCTCGGCTTCGCTGTTCAAAGCGGGTCAGTACGGTTTGGTGGACGACATTTTCTTCACGGGCGAAGAGACCGGCGACGGTCAGGAGTTTGCGCTGGACGTAGTAAACGACACGCTGTACTGCCTGCCGTGGCTGGGCCGCGCGGCGTGGGAAAATGTGACGCTGATAGAAACCGGCACGACAAACAAAGTGGCGATTCTGGTGGGCGACGACCGCGCAGGAGCGCCGATGCTGCTGTACGTGGGCGACAAGAATTTTGCAAACGACGGCTCGTTTTTGGATCGCAACGGTTTGAATCACGGCAAGTTGTACGTATGGGTGGCCGACAACGGCAACCTGAGCGTGCAGCAGTTCAACGGCACGGGCAACAGCCTGACGGGCACGTTCAAGGAAATAGCGTACTACAACCCTGCGCTGGCAGGCACGCCGGGCTACGACGCCCAGGGCTTTGCCACACAGGCCACACAAGACGCGCTGGGCGACGCCCTTGGTGCCTTCTCGTTCTCTCGTCCGGAAGACCTGGCCACCAACCCGGCCAACGGTCGTCAGGTGGTGCTGGCCTCAACGGGCCGCGACCCGGACTTCCCTGCCGACAAGTGGGGAACGACGTACATCTGGGACTTTAAGACGACAGACCTGACGAAAGTGACGGCAAACGTGCGCATTTTGTATGCAGGCGACGACGCAGGCGCGGGACAGTTTGCGGGCCCGGACTACGGTCTGCGTTCGCCGGACAACCTGGACTGGTCAGACAACGGCCTGATCTACATCAACGAAGACCGTTCGTTCAGCGGTTTTGGCCAAACGAGCGGCCAGGAGGCGTCGTTGTGGGAAGCGAACCCGTCAACGGGCAAGCTGACGCGGATAGCGCAGATGGACCGCACGGCGATACCGGCAGGGCAGACGGACGGCTCGCCGGCGGATCTGGGCAACTGGGAATCATCGGGCACGGTAGACGTGAGCGACCTGTTTGGTGCCACCGACGAGGTGTTGTTCTTAGTGGTGACGCAGGCGCACAGCCTTAACGGCGGCCCAATTGCGGCCAACACGTTGGTGGAAGGCGGCCAGTTGCTGGTGATGAGCGGCCCTCGTCAGTCGGTGACGACTGCCCCGGCGCAGCTTAAAGGCATAAACGAGTGGAAAACAAGCCCGCTGTTCACGGTGGGCGAACAAGTGGGCACGTATTACCCGACAGGCATCCTGG
>JBMOHO010000250.1:0-5944 GCA_049317805.1 Saprospiraceae bacterium | reverse complement strand
CCAATATGGTGGCGGTGCGGTTTTTCCCCCGGTTTGAAGACCGGGCGTCGGGGCACCACGGATTTTTGCCCTTGTTGATGTGCTTGTGCGCTTTTGGTAGCGGGGTGGTGTTGCTGTTGTTGTTGTTGGGATGGCCGTGGATCAGGGTGTACATTGCCGACGACCCGCTCAAGATGCAATACACCTGGCTGGCGTTTCCAATTGCGGTGTTGTATGTGCTGAACATGGTGTTGTTTCAGTATTCATCCAATTTTCAGCGGATTGTGGTGCCGAGCATTCTGATCGATTTTTCCCTGAAAATTGTGCAGCCGTTGCTCATGGCGGGTATATGGTTCAGCTGGATTCCGGTTGGGGCAGCGGTGTATACCTTGTTGTTTTACAACCTTGTGGTGTTTGGGTGCATGGTGTTGTACCTGCGCCAGGTGCTGCACCAGTGGCAATGGCAACCTGACCCGGCGCACTTGACGCCAGCGTTGCGCAAAGACCTGCGGCAATTCATCCTGGGCTTCGGAGCTTTTGGTCAGTTGGCCTTGCAGATGGCGTCAAGGGCAGATACCTTTTTGGTGGGTTCCATCAGTTCACTAAGCAACGCGGGGGTGTATAACATTGCCTCCAACATCGCGGCGGTGGTGGAAATACCCATCAAAGGCTTGTATGCCGCCAGCATTTCGTCGGTGTCGCGCTACATGAACGACCAGAACTGGGTCGAGCTGGGTGATTTGTACAAAAAGGTGTCGATCAACTTGCTCATAGTTGGTTTGTTCATTTTTGGTGGCGTATTGGTGTCGGTGGATGATTTGTACAAAATCATTGCCAACGGAGAGGCGGTCAGCCTGGGTAAAATCGTGCTGGTGCTCATTGGCGCTTCGCGTTTGGTGGAAATGTCGACCGGCTTGAACAATTACATCATGTATTACTCGCCGCATTACAGGCTGTCGTTGTTGGCACAAGGCAGCATGGCGTTGGTGAACATCGGGTTGAGCGTGTGGCTGATACCGCGTTATGGCATTGCAGGTGCCGCCTGGCCCACGCTGATCTCCATCACCGGCTACAATGCCATCAATGTGGCGTTGGTGTGGCGCAAATTCGGGCTGTTTCCGTTTACCCGGGCCACGGTATACGGCATTTTACTGGCCGGACTGGCGTATGGGGCGGTGCAGTTTTTGCCTTCGGGGCCTTGGCCTTTGCTGAACATTGCGTATCGGTCCGGTGCGTTTGCGGTGTTGTACATGGCGCCGGTGTTGTATTGGCGGTTGTCTCCGGATTTGAGCAACAGTATCGGCGACTTCAGTCGCCGATACGAATTCCTGCGCAATGCTCAAAGGCCGCAAATAATACCGTTTTTTCCGCCGATGCCCCCCGCTGCGTTCCAAAATGTTGCGCAGGCTCCGAACCGTTTGGAGGATGTATTTGCCTTTATTGAGCATGACGCACTCTGCTGCGTTGGCAAATGCGGCGTCGGTAACTTCGGAGCGGGTGGCAATGCCGCTTTTGTTCAGTGTTTCGAGTACCTGGGTGGCCCAGATGACCGGCACGTGGGCCGCCTCGCAAATCCACAGGATTTCTTCCTGGACTTCGCTCAGGCGTTCAAAACCGATTTCAACGGCCAGGTCGCCTCGGGCAATCATGACGCCAAATGCGGGGCGGGACATGCCCTGCAACAACAAGTCGGGCAGACAACGCACTGCTTGAGGGGTTTCTATCTTGACCACCACGTGCGGTGTTTTCCCTTTGGGGCTGACGCCCTCCACCAGCAGTTGCAGTTCAAACAGGTCTTTGGGTGAGCGAACAAAAGAATACCCAATGACATCGGCGACCGTACAAATGACAGGCAGTACTTTCCGATCATCGTCGGTCAGGCTCTCTACGGCAATGATGGTATCCGGAAAATTAATGCCTTTTTCGGCTTTTAAGTGGGGCTTGAGCGCCGAAATGCGCGTCATTTCCAATTGGGCTACACCGTTTACACACTTGGTGACCCGCGCTTCAAACAGGCCATCGTCAAACAACACCCGGTCTCCCGCCTTGAGTTGTTCCACCACCCCCGGCAGCGTGCAACCGATAACCACCTCGTCATTGGGAAAGGGCACGTAAGACTCGCAGAGCAGGAATTGCATGCCTTCCTCTACTTTGGCGCGTCCCTTTTTCCGCCCTTTGCCCCAGATGGCGGTCCTGATTTTGGGTCCGGCCAAATCAAAGTAGATTTTGCAGGGCAGGTTGGTGTGTGTCGACGCCTCCCGGATGTGTTCTGCCATTTTGAGCCAAATGGCGGGATGGTCGTGCGCGCAGTTGATGCGGGCCACATTCATGCCCGCTTCCAGCAGCTTTTTGACCTTCGGATAATCTTCCGCCAATTCGCTGGGAAAGGTGACCATCAAGTGTGGTAAATCCTGTATGTCTTTCTCGCCAAACAAGCGCGCAGTGTTTCTTTGAATCAAATCCCGGCTGTAGGTACTGCTCATGGTTTCGGGATTGGCCACCGGCGCTTCGTCGCCCAGCAAAGCCCGAACAAGGCGGATTTGTCGGAGCACATGGCTTTCCGAACTGGATAAAGACGAAAGGCCAGCGTCGTGCAGATCGTCTTGCAAACTGCGGATGTCTTCGCTTCGAAGGGCCAGATAGTGCAATAAGTTCCGTGCACTGTCCACGTGGTCGGCGTGCACATGAGCCATGCGGCTTTTGTTGGTCTCCGCCAAATGAAGAATGCGGTTTTCCAGCAGTTGTATCTGGCGCAGGATTTCGGGGTATGAGGCACGGGGCATGGAAAAGCAGTAGAGTGGTGGATGCGGACAAAGTTAGTGTACTAAACCTCAATAAGAACTACCTTCGTATGCAAACAAACCACAAATGCGCATCAACACCATCGCGGCCTGTATCTTATTTTTCACCTTTGGACTCCAGGCCCAACAGCCCGCCCGCTACGTCAACGTTTTTGTAGGTGCCGACGGCACCGGACACACCTTCCCCGGCCCGTCCATGCCTTTCGGAATGGTGCAGCCCGGCCCCGACAACCGCGACGAAGGCTGGTCGCATACCAGCGGATACCAGTATCAAGACACGGTGCTCATGGGCTTTTCGCAAACCCATTTGAGCGGAACGGGCATCGGCGACCTGGGCGATGTGCTGCTGCAACCATACGCCGATGCTGCGGAAAACAAGCGCAATCGGTACGTGAAAGCCAGTGAAAAAGCCGGCGCAGGCTATTACAGCGTCATCAAAAAAGATGATGTGCTGGTAGAGCTTACGGCTTCAGAACGGGTTGCCTTTCATCGGTATACCTTTCCGTCGAGACAGGCCAATGTGGTGGTTGATTTTCAGCATGGCATTCGTTTTTTGACCGATAGCCTGGTGTTGGACAGCGATGTGCGCATAGAAGATCCGCAAACCATTTCCGGGTACTGCCACACCAAAAACTGGGTGGAACGAAAGTTTTTCTTTGTGTTGCAATTCGACCAGCCGATCCTGACCACTAAAAGACTGCCGCTCAAACCTAAGGCGCAAGCGCCTACATACGATTTGTCGTTTCAACTGAATGAGTCAAAAGTATTGCAGGTGAAAATCGCTTTGTCCACCGTCGACGTGGCTGGTGCCAAACGCAATTTGAAAACCGAAGTGCCACACTGGCATTTTGACACGGTTCGCCAACGCGCAGAACAGGTTTGGAATCAATATCTTGGGCGCATTGATCTTGAAGCCGGAGATGCACAAAAAGCAATTTTTTACACCGCTTTGTACCACTTGTTGTTGCAACCGGCCAACATTGCAGACACCGATGGCCGGTACCGAGGGGCCGACGACCGCGTGGCCCTGGCGCCCGACAGCGTGTATTATTCCACCCTTTCCATCTGGGATATTTATCGCGGTGCCTTCCCCTTGCTTCAGATCGTGGCACCCGAACGGATCAACGGCATCGTGCAATCCATGTTGCTGCACCACCGGGCAGCCGGTTTTTTGCCGATCTGGACGCTCTGGGGGCAGGATAACTACTGCATGATTGGCAACCACGCCATCCCCATGTTCCTGTCGGCTTACCAAAATGGCTTTACCGGATTTGATCCAAACGAGGCTTTGGCTGCCATGGTCGAAACCTCTACGCGCAACCACATCAATTCCAACTGGACCCTGTACAACCAATACGGCTATTATCCTTTTGACTCTCTTGACAACGAGGCAGTTTCGCGGACCCTTGAAAGTGGTTTTGACGACTGGTGTGTGGCGCAAATGGCTGAAAAAATGGGGGATCAGGCCACGGCAGCCACATTCCGTCGCCGGGCTGCATTTTATAAAAACCTGTTTGACCCGGCATCCCGATTATTCAGGGGCAAAGACTCCCGGGGCCGTTGGCGCACCCCTTTTGACCCGTTGCGCGCCACCTCGCCCATGAACAACCCGGGAGACTATACAGAGGCCAACGCCTGGCAGTATTTCTGGACGCCGGCTCAACACGACGCAGCCGGCATGATTCAACTCCTGGGCGGAAAAGAGGCTTTTACCCAAAAATTAGACAGTTTTTTTACCATTGAAACCCCAAACCCCGACAAGTTTCTGGGCCAGGAAGCCATGATCGGACAGTACGCACATGGCAATGAACCGAGTCACCACGTGGCCTATTTGTACGCTTTTTCCAACACGCCCCGAAAGGGCCAGCAATTGATTCACCGCATTGTGCAGGATTTTCATCAAAATACACCCGACGGTATGATCGGGAATGACGATTGCGGCCAAATGTCAGCCTGGTATATTTTATCAACCTTGGGTTTTTATCCGGTAAATGCGGCGTCGGGAACGTTTGTGCTGGGTGCTCCACAAGTAAAACACGCTACCATACACTTGCAAAACGGACGACAGTTGGTGGTCAGTGCCGGCAATTGGTCTGCCGAACACCTGTATGTAAAAGAAGTGCAGTTCAATGGCAACCGAATGCAGCAACCGTACATTGCTTACAAACAAATGATGCAGGGTGGGCGGCTTGTTTTTGACATGGAAAAATAAAATAATACTGTCCCGGCACTTAACAGACACGCACACTAAAAAAACAAAAAAGTGGCGGCAAAACTCAACGTGAAAATGGTCAAAAGGGTAATTGTGTACAGGGCCATGAAAATGAGCCACTTCAAACAGGAACTTGTTGTCTACGTGGAATATTTTATCCCACAGTTTCGACAACAAGTCGGTCATCTTAAGCAGTTCGGTTCCTTGCTTCTGGCCGCATTTAGGACAAAATTTGGCCTCCTTGGGCAGTTTTTTGTCGCAATTGGGGCAGCGAAGTTTGGGGGCCTCGGGTTGTTCGTCGGGCACTTGTTCGGGCAGTGGTTGTGGTTGCTCTTCCAAAACGAGGTGTGTTTTTTGCCTGGTTGTAGCAGTTATTTCAGCGCCGTCACTTCAATTTCAATCAACATCCGCGGATCAGCCAGACCGGCAGAGAGCATGGTGGCCGCCGGACGGACGTCGCCAAAATGCTTGCGCAACACAGGCCAGCACTTTTCAAACAGCGATGCGTCGGGAAGGATATACGTTACACGCACGACGTGCTGCAAATCGGCGCCAGCTTGTTGCAATGCCTGTTGGATGTTGCGCAGGCATTGTTCCGTTTGTTCTAAAAGATCCTCCGAAATGGTCATGTTGGAATAGTCAAACCCGGTGGTTCCGGACACAAAAATCCAGCCGCCCGCCACCACAGCCCTGGAATAACCAATTTGTTGTTCAAACGTGGAGCCGGAGGAAATCAGTTGTCTAGTCATATAATTGCGTTCAGGTGCTTACTTTTGTTCAAATATACAGCGATTTATGAAAAAACGTTACCCGCGAACCCTTTCCTCCGGGGCAAACAACACGGTTATTGCGCTTTCGGAAACGGAGGTGGGAAAACTTTTTACGGGTGATACCCGCTCCGACATTGGTTCGGAGGCCGAAACAATGAAGTTTGCCAATGCGGTAAACGGAT
>JBMOHO010000249.1:0-5987 GCA_049317805.1 Saprospiraceae bacterium | reverse complement strand
AATAAAACCCATGATGCGCGCAATGGCGTTCAGACCGCCCGGGCCCAACACCCGAATGAGCAATGGTGCGATGCGCAAAGAGCCCCACACCAACCCCGACACCGCAACGATTGCAGCCGCAATGATGAGCCGTTCCTGTAAACTGGAGTACAATTTATACTGCGTGATCAGGTAAGAGATAGACCCCGGACCCGACAAAAGGGGCATCGCCATAGGAGAAAAAGCAATGTCTTGTGGTGCCTGACCATCGGCAGTCTCATACCCCCGCCGCTGCGCAAAATTGCCGTTCATGAGCCCAATGCCGCTGCTCAAAAGCGCCATACCGCCCGCTATCCGCATGGCATGAATGGTGATGCCAAAAAAACTGAGGATGTATGCGCCAGCCAGAAAAAAGCTCATCAGAATAAGCAAAAAGTACAAACTGGTGTGCAGCGCAATCTTGTTGCGCTCTGGCTTGGTGCGCTCGCTGGTGAGCGCCACATAGACCGGTATCGCTCCCGGCGGATCAACAATGGAAAACAAGGAAAACAGGGTGGCCAGAAAAAAATCCATGATGCAGGGCGTTTTTCCCCCAAAGTTCGCGCTTTGTCGGGTGCATGCCACCACAAAATAACACCACGCATACTCCTTTTTTTGAATTGTATATTTTTACCCCCGTTTTTAACGTTTCTGATCCATCAACCGCCATACACCGAACTCCTCAACATACTCAACCCACATGCGCTTTCGACTCTTCCTTTTGTGCCTGACCCTTGGTGGCACTTGCGCCGCACTCCATGCCCAGCAAACCACCCTGTACACCGAATCCCAACGCGGCTATCGACGCGGCATGGACTTGTATGCCCAACGCCTGTACGGACTGGCACAGGAACGCTTCGAACGCGTAAACACCCGCCTGGCAGTCGACGAGCAGCAACTCCGCCCCGTCAACGAAGCCCAATGGGAAGAAATGCACAGCCTTGCCGAACTGTATGAAGCCAAAAGCGCCGTGCGCCTCGGCCAGCCGGAAGCAGAAGGCCTGGTGTACGATTTCCTGCGCAATTACTCCCCTTCGCCCATCGCCAGCCAGGCCGCATTGGAAATCGGCGATTATTACTTCAACAGCAAAGACTACGAACAGGCCATCAAGTTTTACAACATGGCCCCCGGCGAGTCGCAGGCGGGCAACATTGCCCAGGAAATCCGCTTTAAAAAAGGGTACAGCTATTTTGTCACCCAAAAATTCCCACAGGCCAAAGCCGAATTTGAACCCCTGCGCAAAGATGCCGCCAGCGAATGGTACATCCCGTCCAACTATTACTACGGCTGCTGCGCTTTTTTTGAAAAAAAATACGACGAGGCCGCCGCTTCGTTTAAAAAATGCGAAGGCGCTCCGGCTTACAAAAACCTGGCACCCTACTACCTGTGCCAGATTTACTTTGCACAGAAAAAATACAACGACGTCATTGCCTACGGCGAACCGCGCACCAAAGACAACAGCCTGCGCAATCTGTCGGAAATCAACCAGTTGGTAGGACAATCCTATTACGAACTCGGCGACCTCAAACGCGCCCGCCCTTTTCTGGAATACGCCGCCAACAACAACGCGAAAATGCGCCCGGCCGATTTCTACCAGCTCGGTTACACCCAATACATCGCCGGTGAATACCCCAAAGCCCTTGAAAATTTTGAAAAACTCAGCAACCAGGACAGCCTCATCGGCCAAAATGCTTTCTACCATAAAGGCGATTGCTACCTCCAAACAGGCAACAAATTCAACGCCCGCACCGCCTTCGGCCAGGCCGCCAAAATGCCTTATGACAAAACGGTGCAGGAAGACGCCCTGTTCAACTACGCTAAACTCAGCTACGAACTCAAGTATGACCGCGACGCCATAGATGCACTCCAAAAAATACCCGCCAATTCAAAATACCACGACGACGCACAGGCCCTCATGGCCCAAGTACTCATCAATACCCGCGACTATGACCGCGCCCTGTCCATGCTCGATGGCATCCCCAACCGCTCTTCCAAACTCAACGGCGCTTACCAGCAATTGGCCTACCTGCGCGGCATTCAACTGTACCAAAACAACCAGCACGACGAAGCCCGGCGTTACTTCAACCGCTCCCTTGATTATCCAATAGACAAACGCACCAATACGCTGGCCTCTTACTGGATGGGCTCCATCGCCAACGAACAAAAAGAATACCCCATCAGCAAAAACCACATGAACGCCTTCCTTGCGCAGGCTAAAAATTACAAAGACCTGCCCGAAGAAAGCAGCTTGTACATGGGGCAATACATCCAGGGCTACAATCTCCTGAAATTGAAAGACTACACCGGCGCTCAGGCTCAGTTCAAATCCTGCATCGACGGCATAAATCAAAACAAAGCCTCCATCAAATCCGAACAAATCAAAAACGGTGTGCGCGGCGACGCCGTCCTCCGGGCTGGTGATTGCAGTTTCAAACTCGGCAAATACGCCGACGCCGTGAAATTTTACGATGAGGCCGTGAAAAACAAATACGACGGATTTGAATACGCACTCTACCAGAAAGCCATCATCCGCGGACTGCAAAACGAGCCCCTTGATAAAATCGTACTCCTCGATGAACTCAGCACCAAATACCCGGGAAGCCGCTATGCCGATGAGTCGCTGCTCCAACTGGGCGACACCTACCTGGGCATCGGCAAGCTCAACGAGGCTACCGTACCCCTCAAAAAACTCACCACCGATTACCGGGGCAAATCCCCCCTCGTCAATCAGGGACTGCTCAAACTCGGCCTCATCTCCTACAACCAGGGCAATACCTCTGCGGCTACCAACTATTACAAACAGGTGTTTGCCAACAATCCGGAAACAACCGAAGCCAAAGACGCCCTGGTGGCCCTCGAAGAAATTTACGTGCGCGACCTCAATAAACCCGACGAATACTTCAGCTTCCTGAGCACCATTCCGGGTTACGACGTGAGCGACATCGCCAAAGACAGCGTCACTTTCCGCTCTGCCCAAACCCAGTATGAAAGGGGCAATTACCAGCAGGCCATCCAGTCCTACACCTCGTATCTGGCCCAATTTCCCAAAAGCCCCAATGCCCTGCCCGCCCTGTACAACCGCGCAGAATGTTACGCAAACCCCGGCATTGGCCGCTACGATGCAGCACTAAAGGACTACATGGACGTATCAGGTCGTGGCCCCAGCACGTACTACGCCAAAGCCAGCGAAAAGGCCGCCCTCATCAGTTATTCCCTCAAAGACTATCCGCAGGCCTACAAAATGGCCCGCCGCTGGGAAGATGCGGCACCCAACGATGCCTCCCGTTTCGAAGCCCGCGTGATGGTGCTGCAAACCGCCTACGAAACCAAATCGCGCGTGGCCGTTGACGAATACGCCGCCAAAATACTCGGTTCCGAAATGGCCAACAACAACCAGCGCGCTACTGCCGCTTATTACCAGGCCAAAATGGCGTACGACAACGGCGAATACGCAAAAGCTTTCCCCTTGTTCGAAACCGTTACCCGCCAGTCAACTGCGGAAATCATGGCGGAAAGCTACCACCGCATGATCGATATCCATTACAAACAACGCCAGTTTGCACAGGCGGAAGAACTGGTATCGGAAGCCAATAAGGCCAGTGCGGGGTACGACGACTGGATTGCCAAAAACCTCATCCTGCTCTCGGATGTCTACCTCGCCCAGGGCGATAACAACAGCGCCTCCGCAGCACTCGAGGCCGTCATCGAAAATTACCGCGGCGGAAACCCGGACATCCTGAGCACCGCCAGGGGCAAGTACGAAAAACTAAACGGGCCTGCTGCGCCCAAACCCGACGGCTCTAAAGGCGTTGGCAACTTGCTGGAACTGGAAGAAGGCGGGAATTGATTTGGGATTTCGGATTTGGGATTTAAAAGTGCATTCATTGAACTCAAAAATTTACCTAATGAAGGTTTTGCATAAAATCATATTGTTGCTTTTGGCCGCTTTGACAACGGCCTCGTCCAACGCACAAATTTCAGATGAAAGCGTAGACATCATCAAAGACTTTGAGGTACAGCTCCTGGAGTCGTTTAAATTAGACGTGTCGGCCAATTTGCCGCCGCTTGATACCAGTACGAAGCAGCAGCAATATTTGGTGCCGGCGCACCCGCTGAATGTGTCGTACAACGCCCCCACGCTCAAACCCATTGGCATGAAAACGGTGCCGCCCCCCGACCCCTTTCGCGGTTTCGGTAAAATTGGTGCGGGCATACCCAACCAGTTTTGGGGAGAAGCGGGTTATTATTTTGGCAGCCCGGATAAATTTGACGGCACCATCTGGGCGCGCCACCACAGCGGCAACAACGACAAACAGCGCGAAAACCAGCGTTTCCAAAACAACGATGTGAAAGGCAACGCCACGTTTTACCTCGACAACAACCTGGCCATCGGTGCCAATGCCGGGGTCAGTTTTGATAAATTGCACTACTATGGCTACAACGACGACGATTTTTCGTTTGAAGAAGCGGCCGTGCGCCAAAAATTCAACATGCTCGATTTGGGCGCCGACCTGTTCAACACTGCACCCAACGCACAAGACCTTAGCTTTTGGGTGAAACCCCGTTTTTACAGCCTGAAAGACAATTTTTCAAACGTTGAAAATGCTTTCCATTTTGATGCCGGTGCCACCAAATGGTTTGCCGAAAAACACCCCCTGCGCATCAACCTGCGCGGCGAAATGAACAATTATAAAGATACGCTGACCCAGAAGCTGAACAACCTGGCCATTCAACCCTCGTTCACGTATCATGCCGACATTTTCAAAATAAAAGCCGGGGTAAACCTCGTGAGCAGCACCGACGGATTTCACGTGTTCCCGGATGTGGAAGGCAATTTGCGCATCTGGGGCGACGGCATACAGCTTTTTGCAGGCGTTTCCGGCGACTTGCGGCAGAACACCATGCGCACCCTCACCGAATACAATCCATGGCTGAGCATCCGCGGCTCCACCATCCGCAACACCCGGTTTACCGATTTTTACGGCGGCATCAAAGGAAACCTGCGCTTTTTCGAATACCTCATCCGAGGCGCTTACTCGTTTGCCGACGACCTGGCGCTCATTCAAACCCGGTTCCGCACAGACAACGGTGTACCCGTCAACACCACTTTTGTCACAGCGTACGACAACGCCTCCATTTACTCCATTCGGTTTTCCGGCAAACTCGTTCCTTTTCAAAACTTCACCGTGACAGGCTCCTTTTCTCAAAATGTCTACGATTTAGACAATGCTGAAAAAGCCTGGGGACTGCCATCTACAGAAGGAAATTTTGGCCTGGTGTACACGTTATTGGAGGACAAACTCGCCTTGAAAAGCAATTTGTACGTAGCCGATGATATTCCATTCCTGGATGAGAACGGCAATTCAACGGTGACCAATTCGCTGTTCGACCTCAATTTTGGCGCTCATTTTTATTTCCTGGAAAACATCGGCGCTTTTGTGGAATTCAACAACGTGCTCAACAACAAACGCGAACGCTGGTACAACTACCCCATGTTCGGAACCAACTTTTTGGCCGGCATTCAGGCGCGGTTTTAGCGCTACAGTTTGTGACGACTGTTTTCCGTCAGGTTCTCCAGGGCCCAGCTGATCCGCGCTTCGAATGTCGACTGTCTTTCAGGGCATTCGGCCATGGCGCATAAGCGGCAGGCATCAGGCGGCAGACAAGGGTCTATGTGTACAAACAATTCTACGTTGTGCGGAAAAGCCTGGCCGACCAGTGCATTCAGGGTCTCCATTTCTGTGTGCGCCTGTTGAACGCTGAAATACCAGGGTACACTGAGGTGGCAGTCGAGGTGTAAGATTTGGCCGTATTTCAATATGCGGAGGTTGTGCAGGTCAATCCAGGCGTCGCGTTTTTCCTTGTCCATCAGCGCAATAACCTGCAGCAGGAGCGCCTGGTCGGCCTCATCCATGATGCCCGACACGGTTTGGCGCAATATCTTGTACCCTTCCACCAGAATGACCCCG
>JBMOHO010000248.1:0-6025 GCA_049317805.1 Saprospiraceae bacterium | reverse complement strand
TATACTCAATCTCGTGCTACTTTAAAGCAACGAGAGATTGAGTATAACTCATTACTCAAAACTCAAAACTCATTACTCAAGTGGCTAGTTCCTTTTCGGAACCAAACACAGCAGCGTAATATTCCCGGTTCAAACGGGCGATGTTTGCAACCGAAATGTCTTTAGGGCATTCGGCTTCACAGGCCTTTACGTTGGAGCATTTTCCAAAACCTTCCTTGTCCATTTGGGCCACCATATTGAGTACCCGGCTTTGGCGCTCCACCTCGCCTTGTGGCAACAGGGCCAGGTGCGATACTTTAGCAGAGGTAAACAACATGGCCGAGGCATTGGGGCAGGCCGCTACGCAGGCACCGCAACCGATGCAAGCCGCCGCATCAAAAGCATGGGAGGCAAGGTCTTTTTCCACCGGAATGGCGTTGGCGTCCTGGGCCTGGCCGGTGTTGACGCTGACATAGCCGCCCGACTGGATGATGCGGTCAAAAGCGGAGCGGTCTACCACCAGGTCTTTGATGACCGGGAAAGCACGGGCGCGGAAAGGCTCAATGACGATGGTCTCGCCGTCTTTGTAGTGGCGCATGTGCACCTGACAGGTGGTGGTACTTTGCATGGGGCCGTGCGGGCGCCCGTCGATGACCAGCGAGCAAGTGCCGCAGATGCCTTCGCGGCAGTCGTGTTCAAAAGCGACCGGCTCTTCGCGTTGGGAGATGAGTTGTTCGTTCAGTACATCGAGCATTTCGAGGAACGACATGTGCTCGTTCACGTTGTCCAGTTTGTACGTCACAAACTCACCTTTGTATCGGCCGCCCTGGCGCCAGACTTTCAGCGTAAGTTTCATATTGCTTGAGCTTTTTTCTAAAGGGTGTTAGTTAATAGAGTCAGGGGGTTTCCTGTATGATGGGTGATAGGTTGTCAATCAGGATGTTTCCGTTGTATGGCAAATCAGTGCCATCGACGTAAAACACCTTTAGTTGCAGGTAATCGTAAGAATCC
This sequence comes from Saprospiraceae bacterium, assembly GCA_049317805.1. GTDB lineage: Bacteria > Bacteroidota > Bacteroidia > Chitinophagales > Saprospiraceae > M3007. Next base: position 5,035 of record JBMOHO010000248.1, on the reverse strand, counting down.
ATTTGCGGTCGGAGCTGAAATACGTAATTCTTCCAATCGGTGTGTTCAACCGGGGTCGATTCGGCAAGCAACTCGCTTTGTTGATTTTGTGTGTTGATGCCTATGACCTGTAGGACGCAGGCTTCTGAAAAAAAAGCTTGCTGGCCAGTTAAGCGCGACAGCGATATGTACAAATTGGAACGGGCCAGCGACACGCTAAACGTGTACAAGGAATCCTTGAACAACTTGCCCTCAAGGGTTTGACCTATGGACTCGGTGGTGCGGTTGTCTCTGACCACCATGCCGACATAATAACTGCCGTGGGCGGCGGGATTCCGCACGTCGAATTTACCGGGTTGAATATCCGGTGGCGATTCAAACTCCGAACCCATATCGACCCAATAAACAGGGGCTTCGCCGGATTTGGATTCTTTGTTTAATTCAAACGACGGGTTTTTCAAGTGAATAATTTGTTGCCCCTGGGTTGTAAGCCCAAGGGAAAAACAACCCAGCATAAAAAACAATCGGTTGAAAAACATGAATGGAGAATCGTCGTTTCGGTTGGTTACTTGTAACTGCGTTGGGTCACTTTTATTTCTTCGTATTCCAGCACTTCTTTGTGGAGTTCCGGCTCGGCGCCTTCACCTTTCCACTCCCATGCCGCCACGTACATGAAGTCCTGATCGTTGCGCAGGGCTTCGCCTTCAGGCGTTTGGAATTCTTCGCGGAAGTGGCCGCCGCAGGATTCTTCGCGGCGCAGGGCGTCTATGCACATGAGTTCGCCAAGCTCCATGAAGTCGGCTACGCGCCAGGCTTTTTCCAGTTCGGGGTTAAATTCGTCTGTTTTACCAGGCACCAGCACGTCTTTCCAGAATTCGGCGCGCAGGTCGCGTATTTCCTGAATGGCCTGGGTAAGGCCCTCGGCGGTACGGCCCATGCCGCATTTGTCCCACATGATTTTGCCCAAACGGCGGTGGAAGCTTTCAACGCTTTGTGTGCCGTTGATGGACATCAGCTGGTTGATCCGGTCTTTAACATCTTTTTCAGCCGCCTCAAAAGCGGCAGAATCGGTAGAGATGTCGCCAGTGCGGATTTCAGAGCTCAGGTACGAGCCAATGGTGTAGGGCAACACAAAGTAGCCATCGGCCAGGCCCTGCATGAGGGCGGAGGCCCCGAGGCGGTTGGCACCGTGGTCGCTGAAGTTGGCTTCGCCAGCGGCGTACAGACCCGGGATGGTGGTCATGAGCTCATAATCGACCCACAAGCCGCCCATGGTATAGTGCACGGCAGGGTAAATGCGCATGGGCACTTCGTAAGGGTTGTCGCCGGTAATCTTTTCATACATTTCAAACAGGTTGCCGTAGCGGGAAGACACCACATCTTTGCCGAGGCGCTTGATGGAGTCAGCAAAATCGAGGTATACCGCCAGGCCGGTTGATCCCACGCCACGCCCTTCGTCGCATACGGCTTTGGCGGCGCGGCTGGCGATGTCGCGCGGTACAAGGTTACCGAAAGCAGGATAACGGCGCTCGAGGTAGTAATCGCGATCCGCTTCCGGTATCTGGCCGGGGTGTTTTTTAGCGTCTTCCGCTTTTTTGGGCACCCAGCAGCGGCCGTCGTTGCGGAGCGACTCCGACATGAGGGTGAGTTTAGACTGGTAGTCGCCCGAAACCGGAATACAAGTCGGGTGTATTTGCGTGTAGCAAGGGTTGCCGAAGAATGCGCCGCGTCGGTGTGCGCGCCAGGTGGCGGTAGTGTTGCACATCATGGCGTTGGTGCTGAGGTAGAACACGTTGCCGTAGCCGCCGGTACACAATACCACGGCGTGCGCGCTGTGTCGTTCCAGTTCGCCGGTGAGCAGGTTGCGGGCGATGATGCCGCGGGCTTTGCCGTCGATTACCACCACGTCAAGCATTTCGTGGCGGTTGTACAGTTTAACTGTACCGAGATTTACCTGACGGCTGAGGGCCTGGTATGCGCCGATGAGGAGCTGTTGGCCCGTTTGGCCGCGGGCGTAGAACGTACGCGACACCTGGGTGCCCCCGAAGGAGCGGTTGTCGAGCAAGCCGCCGTATTCGCGGGCAAAAGGCACGCCTTGGGCCACGCACTGGTCGATGATGAGTGTAGACACCTCGGCGAGGCGGTGCACGTTGCCTTCGCGGGCGCGGTAATCGCCTCCTTTAATGGTGTCGTAAAACAGGCGGTACACCGAGTCGCCGTCGTTGCGGTAATTTTTGGCGGCGTTGATGCCCCCCTGCGCCGCAATGGAGTGCGCCCGGCGCGGGCTGTCGTGAAACGTAAACGCTTTCACGTTGTAACCCAATTCGCCAAGTGAAGCGGCAGCGGAGGCACCGGCAAGTCCGGTACCCACCACGATGACATCTATGCGGCGTTTATTGTTTGGAGAAACCAGGGGCACGTGGCCCTTGTAGCTCTCCCATTTTTGTTCGAGCGGACCTTCCGGAATTTTGGAGTCGAGCTGGGGATCGAGCGCAGTGGAGGTGTTCATATGATGATGAATATGGTCGTTTGTAAAGAGCTGATGGCGAATTGGGTTTAGCGGACGAAGTACATCCAGACGGGAATGACGGCAAACAGGAATGGTACTGCTACTGCGTAGAGGTAGCCCACGCCTTTGATGAGCATGGTGTACTTGGGGTGGTTGAGGCCAAGCGTTTGCATGGATGACCAGAAGCCGTGCCAAAGGTGAACGGCGATGACCCACATGCTGAACACATAAACGATGACGTACAACGGGTTTTCAAACGCAAATTTGACCGGCGTGTACAAGTCTTTGACCGGATGGTCCATGCCTTTGATGTTTACCATTTCTACGTTGCCCAATTTCATTTGGAGCCAGAACTGCCACATGTGCAGCAAAATGAACACAAAAATGACGATGCCCAACCAGGCCATGTTGCGCGAGGAACGCTCGGAGGCGCGGATGTGCTGCACGGCGTAGCGGTTGCCACCGCGGGCTGAGCGGTTTTGCTGCCACAGCACAATCCCTTTCCATGCGTGAAACAAAATGGTGGCATACAGCAGGTACGACACCGTTTTGATGATTGGATTGTGGGTCATGTGGTAGGCGTAGGCGTTGAAAGCTTCGCCGCCGTCGTTTTGCAGCAGTTGCAGGTTGCCTAAAAGGTGGACGATCAGAAACAGCATGAGGAATATGCCGGTCAGGGACATCAACAGCTTTTGGCCGATCGAAGATTGCAAAAATTGGTTAAACCAACTCATGGTTTGAAGTGCAAGATTTGGGTGAGTGTTTTCAGAAAAGCCTGGTCGTTAAGACGCCTCGCAAAGAAAAGAAAGTTTGGCTTAGCGTCACTTTAACTTTTCCGACAAAACTACATCATGCAAACACAAGCACACAGCAAACGTTGGATTTAACCGGCCTAAACAAATTTATTTAGAAGGAATCCAAATATTATGCGGCTGAAACGCAAAGGCTATCCAGCTAAACCCTTGAGTGCACGCTTGATGAGTTCTTCCACCCGTTGTATGCCGGGTTCTTCCTGGAGAATGGCGTTGAGCGCTTTTTGCACGACAAGCCGGTTGAACCCCAGCGAAAGCAGCGCCGAAAGCGCCTCCTCGCGCACGTTGTTGTCTGCTGCCGGCAACAGCACGGGCGAATCGCCAGCGTCGCGGGTGAGCTTGTCTTTTAAGTCGAGGATGATTTGTTTGGCGGTTTTGGCTCCGATGCCCTTCACCCGTTGCAGGAGGTGCACTTGCTCGCCGATGACGGCCGCCCGCAGTTCGTCTACACTCAGCGACGACAGCAGCAGTTGAGCCGTGGTGGCTCCCACACCCGTTACGCCCAGCAAGGCCATGAACAAATTGCGCTCCGCCTGGGTGCCGAAACCAAATAACGTATGCGCATCTTCGCGCACCAGCAAATGGGTATACAGCGTAACCCGTTCCTTGCCCTCCAAAGCTGTGAATGTGCTGAGCGGAATGTTCACGTGGTACCCCACGCCGCCCGTTTCCAACACCACAAATGCCGGAGAACGATAAGTAATTTCACCCTTTAAATATGCATACATGCAACAAATGTAATCCGAAATCCCAAATCCAAAATCCGAAATCCAAAATCCAAAATCAAAAAACGCCGCCTCCCCATTGGAAAGCGGCGTTGGTTTTAGGAGCGGGCGCCTGGATCGAATCTGCGTTCAGCTCCGGATCCGGATGGCGAACAGGCACTCGTCTCAAAGCCTGTTGGATCGCCGCTCCATATCGTTAGTACACCGAGAGGTCTGTAAAAAGATTGGGGCTAAGCCCCAATCAGGTCAAGAATGCTGTCTTTACTGGTAAACCGAAGGATTGCTCGGACAGCGGATGAAGCCGTCGGGGGGGACGGACAGTAGTTTGTAAACATGAGCATACGGGGGGCATTTTGGATGAGTGATTAAGTTTGATTGTTTCGTTTTTCAACTGGTACAAAGGTCTGAACCTTCCTTGAGCCTGCACAGGACAGTTGACGCTCCTGCATCACCCGGTAAAATCAGCCTTGTTTAAATGGGAAAAAAAACTAATTTATTATAAGTCAACAAGTTATCAAAATCAAATATGACAATTTTATTTATCCGCTTTAAATATTGAGGACGAACAGAAAGAAAAATTAAATTCGGATTGGATTTGACATCTGCAAATGTACTGCTTATTTATTTGGATTGTCAAGCAAAACGCTATATTTAACATTTATGATATGGAAGGGGCGTCGATGGCCGCCCATTCCATCCTGTTCCTGTGATTTGGAGGCGCGCGCCTTGAGCCGCGGCAGAGCAGTTGAATCCGATGGCAGGGCTGTATTTTGTAGAGATGATTACCCCTTACGGAACAGCCGCGCTTAAAGTGGTAGGCGCGGAACCTTAGCGGCCCTTAGCGGGAAACGTGAAGCTCCCGCGAAGGCCGGGAACGATCTCCCGCGAAGAACGGGAAGGTCTCGCGAAGGACACAAAGGACAACTTAGCGCTCCTTTGCGGAACCTTAGCGGCTCTTAGCGGGAAACGTGAAGCTCCCGCGAAGGCCGGGAACGATCTCCCGCGAAGAA
>JBMOHO010000247.1:0-6027 GCA_049317805.1 Saprospiraceae bacterium | reverse complement strand
ATGCGCCCTGTATTGTCGGGCACCCAAAACCTGTACCTGCACGCCGGCACCGCAAAATCCATACAGGAAGCCGTGCTGTTTGCCGAACGCTTTGGGGCAAAAGCGGTAGTGGTGGGTGCGGCAGACGCTGCGCTGGTAGTCGATTTCCTGAAAGCGCACCAAACGCCGGTAATCCTTGCCAAAACCCAGCGCCTGCCTGCCCGCGAAGACGAATCGGTGGATCAACCCTACGCTACACCGGCCGCGTTGCGCAGCGCCGGCGTACTGTTTTGCATCACCGAAGACGGCAGCTGGCGCCAACGCAACCTCCCTTTTGAGGCTGGACAGGCTGTGGGCTACGGACTCCCTTATGAAGCGGCGGTATCCGCCATCACCCTCCATGCGGCTCAGATACTCGGCGTGGCCGACCGCTGCGGCTCCATCGAGGTGGGCAAAGACGCCACCCTGTTCATCAGCGAGGGCGACGCGCTGGACATGCGCACCAACCAGGTGACAGCCGCGTTCATACAGGGACGCAGCATCAACCTGGACAACAAGCAAAAAGCGTTGTATCGGAATTACGAGTCCAAATATTGACAGAAACGCATACTGCTTGCTGAATGGAAGGTGGGCAATGAGGTGGAATGGACAACACTAGCGTTTGAAGGCAGACTCTTCCCCAAAGGATTTTTGATACCCCGCTACTTTAAAACCGAGCAAAAAGCCTGAATCAATTGAGGATAGTCTACAGTTGCACGGTATGACCAAAATCAAAAAAACACTATCTTTGGGCGCTTTTTATGGCCGATTTGAATAAAACAGGCATATTTCGGATGATGCACATTGACAATATTCCGCATGTGCTTCAAAATGGCATTACGCATGCATCTTCGCCTAATGCCAACGCCGCTTATGTGCCTATTGGTGATGGTAGCCTAATCAGTAGCCGGAGCCAATTCAAAATACCAAATGGCAAAAGGTTGGGCGCATATATCCCTTTTTATTTTGGCGTACGAATGCCCATGCTTTACGTTATTCAGAAGGGATTTAATATGGTGCCGTCTGTGCCGCCGGAGAAAATCGTTTATTGTGTAAGTACAGTCCAAAAGATGGTTGACCATCAATTACCTTTTGTTTTTACCAACGGCCATGCCGTAGACAGTTTTACGGATTTTTTCGAGGAAAAAGATGTTAAAAACATTGACAAACTGATTGACAAGGATGCAATTGACGCCAAATACTGGAAACAGGATAACGATAATGACCTGAAGCGCCGAAAAGAAGCAGAATTTTTAGTTGAATCTGACATTCCGCCCGAAGCCATCGTGTGTTGGATTGTTTACAACCGGGCCACCAAAACCGATCTAATTCACAAAGGTGTTCCCGCAAACCTGATCCGTGTTAAACCTGACTGTTATTTCTAAACCATGATTCAATTTATCGAAGGAAACCTGCTCGAAAGTCAAGCCGAGGCGCTTGTGAACACGGTAAATACCGTGGGTGTCATGGGTAAAGGCATTGCTTTACAGTTCAAAAAGGAATACCCTGAAAACTATAAGGAGTATGTAAAGGCTTGTAAGGACAAAACGATTGCAATAGGCAAATTACTTGTAATTGAGGAACAAACCCTGATGGGAGGGAAGAAAACTATTATCAATTTCCCTACTAAAACGGACTGGCGCAAGCCCTCCGAATACAGTTATATCGAACAAGGTTTGACGGCGCTTGTCCGCATCATCCAGGCACGAGGGATTAAATCATTGGCATTACCTCCGCTGGGTGCTGGAAACGGAGGGCTGGAATGGAGCCGAGTCAAGGCAATGATCGAAAAGCATCTTTCAGCAGTTGATTGTCTGGTGCTGGTTTATCAACCTAATTATGTGGTGCAAGAAGTGCTACGGAAGGAGCGTGTCGCACTTACACCAGCGCGAGCAATGCTTTTGGCAGTGTTGTTTGATTTGGTGCGCAGCGGTGAATTTGTTTCCGAGTTTGCGGCAGAAAAGGTGGCGTATTTTTTGCAAAGATTTGGGGCAAAGGATGTGTTCAAACTGGAATTTCAACCCAATTTTTATGGCCCTTACTCCGGTAAAGTAAAACATGTCTTGTACTATCTCAATGGAAGTTATTTGTCCGGATATAGTGCAAAAGACAAAAAACCATTTGATGAATTGAGTTTGGTTATGGACGCAGAAAGAGACGTTTTGGCCTTCTTATCCGAAAGAAAAGAGGCTGATTATACCCAAATCGTTGACAAAACCAAACAGTTCTTGCAGGGTTTCTATTCCGCTTTTGGGTTAGAGCTTTTGTCGTCCATTGATTTTATTGCTCAAAAGCACGCTACCAATGATAGCAACTTGATTACGGAACATCTCTTAAATTGGAGCGACCGGAAGAAAACGATGTTCTCTAATCCAAAGTTTGTTTCCATCGCCATCAAAAGATTGGAAAATAGCGCGTTGCTGCCCTGACCCAGCGCATCAAAGAACTCTCTGAACGCTACGTGCTGCTCATAACTTGCAATAAACGGCGCACCACAGTGGAGGAGTCTGAAGGAGGAATTGAATCGGTTGCCAGTTAGCCATTTGGATTGGAAGTATTGATTGGGCTGTACAAATTAAGGTTGTTTGGTAACAATTCTCCAAAAAATCCGTTTATTTTGCACCCTGTTTGCCCGCTATTTCGCCCAGTAAGCATAAGCACGAATACTACCCATGGCACAAGATAATTACAGCCTGCTCATTGACAAGCTCGACGGCTTCATTCGGAAATACTACATCAACCAACTGTTGCGCGGCTCCCTGTACACCGTCGGCGCTGTGTTGGGGCTGTTTATACTCCTCAACGTCCTTGAATACTATTTTTACTTCAGCACCGGCGTGCGTACCGCCATGTTCTGGGGCTTTGTAGGCCTCAGTGGCACGGCCCTGTACCGCTGGGTCATGTTGCCGCTCATGCACTTTTTCCGCCTCGGACAAGTGATCAGCCACGAGCAGGCCGCCGCCATCATTGGTGACCACTTTTCGGATGTGAAGGATAAACTCCTCAACATCCTCCAGCTAAAACAGCAAGGCAGCACCAATGCCATTTACGCCGACATGATTTCCGCGGCAGTGAATCAGAAAAGCGAAGACATCAAGCTGGTGCCCTTCCAGTCGGCCATTGACCTGCGCAAAAACCGCAAATACCTCCCCTACGCCCTGCCGCCGCTGCTCCTGTTGCTGTTTCTGGTGCTGGGCGCCCCCAACATCCTGCGCGACGGCACCAAACGCCTGTGGAACAGTTCGGTGAAATATGAAAAACCGGCACCGTTTTATTTCCGTCTCGATGCCGACACGCTGACAGCTGTCCAGTTTACCGATTTCCCCATGACCGTGCAAGTGGAAGGCGAAGCCCTGCCCAACGAAATGTTCATCGAAATCGGCAAGGTGCAGTACCGCCTGCAAAAAACGGCACCCGACCGTTTTCAGTACACGTTTGCCAATTTGCAAAAAGATACGCCGTTCCGCCTCTTTGCCGGCGGGCTCAACAGCGACGACTATACGATGAAGGTGCTGCGCAAACCCAACATCCTGTCGTTCAACGTCAAACTCCAGTTTCCGGCATACATCGGCCGCGCCAACGAAGAATTGGCCAACATCGGCGACCTCGTGGTGCCCCAGGGCACCCAAATCAACTGGAGCTTCAACGCCCAAAATACAGACCAACTCCTGCTCCGCTTCGGCGGCGAAAACCCCGGCGAAGCCAAACGCATAGACGACGAACTGTTCAGCATCGGCCGCCGCGCCCTGCACGATGAACCCTACACCATTTTCCTCCAAAACGACCAACTGCGCGGCGCAGACTCCGTGCGCTACGCCATCGCCGTGGCACCCGACCAACACCCGCAGATTGATGTGGAGGAATTCAAAGACTCCTCCAACGTCAAACTCCTGTTTTTTGCCGGCGACGCTTCCGACGACTATGGCCTGCTCAACCTGACCTTTAACTATCAGGTGAAAAAAGCGAAAGGCGGCCAGTTGCCTATGAACACGTTCAAGATCAACCGCCAAAACGGCAAACAAATTCAATACGAATACACCTGGGATTTGCGCAACCTCAATTTGCAGCCCGGCGACGAGGTCACTTACTATTTTGAAGTGTTTGACAACGACGGCGTCAACGGTTCCAAAAGTGCCCGCACCGCGCTGCTCCAGTGGCGCATGCCCTCCGTGGAAGAATTCCGCGAGCAACAGGCTCAAACCGGCGAGGAAATCAAAAAAGAACTCGAAAAAGCGGTTAAAGAGAGTCTGAAAATCCAGGAAGAACTCAAAAAGCTGCGCGAAAAAGTGCTGCAGCAAAAAGAACTCGACTGGCAGAGCCGCAAACAAATGGAAAAACTGCTCGAGCGCCAAAAAGAATTGCAAAGCCAGATTGAGCAGGCCAAAACGCAATTCCAGCAGCAAAACGAACAAAAACAGGAATTCCAGAAACAATCGGAAGAACTGCTGGAAAAGCAGGAGCAGTTAGAAAAAATGTTCGAAGAAACGCTGTCTGAAGAAATGAAACAGCTCATGGAGGACATCGAGAAACTCCTCCAGGAGATGAACAAAGAGCAAATGCTGGACCAGATGGAGGAAATGCAGGTGAACAACGAAGACCTCAGCAAGGAACTCGAACGCCTCGAAGAACTGTACAAACAACTCGAGGTTGAAAACCTGCAACAACAGCAAATCGAAAAATTAGAGGAACTGGCCGAAAAACAGGAAGCCCTCAGCAAAGAAACCGAGGACAACGCCAAACCGCAGGAGCAACTGGAAAAAGAACAGGAGCAACTCAACAAAGAAATGCAGGACATCGAAAAAGAACACGAAGAACTGCAAGAGAAAAACGAAGACCTCAAGCGTCCGCAAAAAATAGAGGATCAACAGGAAGAACTGGAAGACATCCAGGAGGACATGAAAGACGCCAAGGAGCAAATAGAACAAAAAGACAATCCGAAAGCAGGCAAAAAACAAAAAAGCGCTGCCGGCAAAATGAAGAACGCGGCCAACAAGATGAAACAAAGCAAGGAAAGCGGCGAGATGGAAAAAATGGAGGAAGACATCGCCACCCTGCGCCAATTGCTCGAAAACCTCATCGGCCTGTCGTTCAACCAGGAAACCAACATGGACGAGGTGGCCACCGCCGCCGTCAACACCCCGCGGTATGTGGAACTCACCCAGCAGCAGTTCAAAATCAAGGACGACTTCAAAATCGTGGAAGACAGCCTCACGGCCCTCGCCCAACGCAACTTCCAGATCAGCGGCGCCGTCACCGAAAAAGTGGCCGACGTGAAATCTGCCATCAAATACAGCCTCGAAGAATTGGAGGAACGCCGCGTACCCACCGCCAATGAACAACAACAACGCAGCATGAAAGGCATGAACGACCTGGCGCTGCTGCTCTCCGACATCATGCAGCAAATGCAGCAGCAGATGGCCCAAGGCATGCCCGGAAGCCAGTCTTGCCAAAAGCCCGGCGGACAGGGCAGTGGCAAAAGCGGCAAAGAACCATCCGACAAAATGTCGAAAGGACAGCAAGACCTGAACAAGACGATGGAGGACATGAAAAAACGCCTGGAACAAGGCAAAGGCAAAGGCGGCGGCAACGGCAGCAAAGAGTTCGCCCAAATGGCCGCCAAACAGGCCGCCCTCCGCAACGCGCTCAAAGAAATGCAAAAACAAAAACAGGAACAAGGCAAAGGCAGCCAGGCCCTCGACGAGATCATGAAAGAGATGGACAAGGTGGAAACTGACCTGGTGAACAAACGCCTGACCAACGAAACACTCAAACGCCAGGAACAAATACTGACCCGCCTGCTGGAAGAAGAACGCGCCGAACGCGAACGCGAACAGGACGAACAACGCCAGGCCCAAACGGCCCAACAACAAAACGCAAAGCTGCCCCCGGCTCTGGAAGAATACCTGAAGAAACGCCGCGCCGAAGTCGATCTGTACCGCACGGTGTCACCCGCACTCAAACCCTATTATAAAGGACTGGTGGAGGAGTATCTGAAGGGGGGAAAATAAT
>JBMOHO010000246.1:0-6068 GCA_049317805.1 Saprospiraceae bacterium | reverse complement strand
TGGGTCGGATAACGCCTGCGCCGGCGTGGAAAGACCAGTCGGGACTGATGTCCGGATAGGTTGTAGCGCCTGTTTGCGCGTACCAAACCCAATGGCGGTTCACATCGGGGACTTCTGTGTAGGCCACCGGGTTGGGAACCGGGGAGAGGTCGGGGCGCATTTTGTCAGGACTTGGCCCTGGAAAAGGCAAGTCAAGCAGACCAAGGGTTTCTATGCGCACCAGGTGCGGTGAAAGGGTAGGGGCAGACGCTTGTTCTGACAAGTCATCTGCATCAGGTGATTTTGGGGTCTTGATCGCTTCTGCCGGTGTTGGTATGTGTGGTGTCGGGTTGGTGTTGGACGGCTTGTGTGGGGCCGGTTGGTGGAGCGCAGCGTTTGATTTGGCGGTATGATCCGGATGGGGGTTATGGCCAGGGTACGCGGGTAATTCATTTGCCGCAGGGTGCCACGAGCCATTGGCCAATGCAGTATCTGAGGGGGTGGTAATTAGGAGGTTGCCTAGCGGTTGATTGGGGTGCGTTGGCAACGGCGCTTCCGGTATGTGCTTGTTTGTTTGCGGGCGTTGTGTTTGCCGGGCTTGTTGTTGGTTGAGGGGAGGTGCGTCTGTTTTGACCGAATATTGACCGCATGTACGCCAGAGCAACAGCAGGAGCAGCAGCAATAAGGCCGTCGCAACGCCGGTACGCCACCACCAGATGGCGGCCCTGCGTCGGCGTTCGTCCTGTTTGATGAGGGCTTCGGCCTGAAGCCAGTACTCCTCTTTGAAATCAAAGCGGGCATCATCGTCTGCGGTCGGCTCGTTGAATTTGCGGCGCATAAATTCGTCTAAGTTTTCCATACGTCGGGTCGGTTAGATTACAAACGCACCAGTTCCTGACGAATCAGGGCCTGGAGTTGTTTTCGGGCGTTGTTGACATGCCATTTAGAGGTACCTTCGCTCATGCCGAGTTCGGTGCTGATTTCGGCGTGGCTGAAGCCGTCTATAGCAAACAGGTTAAATACTTGCCGGGTCATGGGCGGCAGCAGGCGCAGCATGTTTTCCAGTTGTTGCAGGTTAAAGCGTTGGTCGGCCTCGTTGTAGTCGCAGGCTTGTTCATGTTTTTCATTTTCGAGGGTTTCGTACAAGACGGTATGTTCCCGCCAGTTTTTCTCGCGCCTGAATTCGTCGATCAGGGTATTGATCATGATGCGGCGCATCCAGGCCAACAGGGGTACATTGGGCGGTATGCGATCGAGGTGTTGCAGGATTTTGAGGAAACCCATGTTGAGTGAGGCCACGGCCTCCTGCTCGTCGCGCCGGTAACGCATGCACACGCCCATCAGTACCGGAAAGGCTTCCCGATAAAACTGGTGTTGCGCTTTCCGATCGCCTTTTTGGGCGAGTTGGAGCATTTCCGGATCAAAAGAAGCCATGTGGTTGTTGGCTGGGAGTGGTTGTTGTTGGGATTACGCAAGATAGGGTGTCGGGGTTGGGTAGGCTCCAATTTTTTATTTTCAAAAATTATTGAAAGATTTGAACGATGTGTATTTTACAATTGTTTTGTTCATATTATTCGTTCTATAACGGTGGTTGTAGGATAGAAAAAAGCAAATCATTATCGGTATGGTCTCTTTAACAGCATTTCAACCAGCATTTCTAAATGCATTTTTGGACGAGCAGCGCACGCTTCCGTTTAGCTATGCAGCAATAAACGCCACCCGTACTGCTTCCCCCGTGAACGGCTATGACAACGATGAAAACACCATTCGTTTGGGCCGCGGCCCCGAAGTGTGGCAAAAAGCGTGTACGGCTATTCGGTCATGGCGCATGTTTCCGGGCACCTGGGCGCGCATTTATCCGGATCAGGCACCTATAATGGTTGGACAAACGGTGGCCATGTCGGCTTATGTTTGGGGAGTTTGGTGGCGCAATGCATGCCGAATAGTATACATCATTGATGAACCGGATCGGTTTGGGTTTGCTTACGGCACTTTGCCTGGGCACGTTGAAACAGGTGAGGAGTTGTTTTGTGTGGAACAGGACGCAGACGGCTGGATTTGGTACCGCATCAAGGCGTTTTCAAGACCCCGGTTTTGGTTGGCACGGCTGGCCTATCCGGTTGCCCGGGGTATTGGCTGGGCTGCGCTGTACGCGCTTCGGTTTTATTGGCCAATAGAACAAGTGCACATCCCCAACATGAAAATCTGGCACGGTACGGTGCAGGCATTGGGCTTTGGTTTTTGCAGTTTGCTGGGTTGGAGCAGGGCAGGCAACGTCAGTGGGGACTGACGACGGCTTGCATCAGCGCCTCTATTTCCCAGGCATCCTCCACAGACAACCCGCCGGTTTCTGTTCTCCGCAGGCTGCTCAGGTATGCACCGGAGTGCAGGGCTTCGCCCAAATCATAGGCCAGCGACCGGATGTAGGTGCCCTTGCTGCAGCGCACCTTAAAATCGGCTTGTAACCCTTCCGGATGTTCCGGATGCTGGTAAATGGTTGTGCCCTTGTCGCTGAGGATCAACACTTCCCGGATGCTTGCATCAACGGGGCGCAAAGGGCCGATTTCCAGCGATTCAATAAACACCGAACGGGCCTGAATGTCTACTTCCGTCCCGCTGCGCGCGTTTTCGTACAGGCGTTTCCCCTTGACCCTGACGGCTGAAAACACCGGCGGCAATTGTTCGATGGCGCCGGAAAAACGGGGTATCAGCGCCTGAAGGGCTTCGTCATTGACCTCTGCGGTGGAAAAAACCGTGTCAACCGCTTTTTCACGGTCATAAGACGGTGTTGTGGCGCCGAAGGTGATGGTACCCTCATAGGTTTTGGGGAGTTGCTGGAATTCATCGATCCTTTTGGTGTAGTCGCCTGCGCACAGGATCAACAAACCGGTGGCCAGTGGATCCAGGGTGCCGGCGTGCCCCAATTTAATGCGTTTGACGCCGACCAACTTTGAAAGGTGGTAGCGCACCTTGTTGACGGCGTCGAAGGACGTCCAGCCCAGGGGTTTATCAATCAACAAAACCGCCCCTTGAGGGAAGGGGCGGGGAAAAGGTGCATCAGGATGGATGATGGTCATTGTTCAGTTTTTCAGTATTGGCGCTGCCAATTGTTCGGATCGGCCAGCCATCTGGAGGTAGTGCGCTGCATTGGGCAAGTGGCCAAGGTCGTTAATTTCGAGTTTATTTGGGTTTACACTGATGTCTTTTCTTGCCAGTTTGTCGGAACGGGTCTGTTGGATGCCTCTGGGTTTACCGGAAGAAGACTGGGCCAGGTCAAGTTGCAAGTTGTTTTGGGCTGGCACCGGCACGGCTTTGATGTTGCTGTTTTTAGGCTTGGGTTCGGCCGCCAGGGTGCCGAGGGGTTGCATGGCGATGTTCAGTTCGGTTATTTGCCCGTTGGTCAGCGCTACGTTTTTGAGGGTCTGGAGTTCGAAGCCGTATTTTTCTACTTCGACGGTGTAATGACCGCTTTTGGCCAGGCCTGTTTTGAAGACGCCGTCGTACTCGCTTTGATCGTATGCGCCCGTTTCAAGGATGGTGACGGTGGCGTCGAAAAGTGGCTGGCCGTTGGAGGCATCTGAGACGATGCCGTGCAGATAGGCGCCCCTTTGGTAAACCGGTTTGTAAAGGAACAGGCCTTCGTTTTTGGCTGTGGCAATGATGGTACCGGATGGCAGGTAGGGGTCGGCGTCCCAAACCATCGAACTGCCTAATTTGACGATGGCCATTTCGATCAGGTTATCCGGAAAACGGGCGTCAACCAGGCTAAGCTGACCGCCATAACTTGGATTGATGAGGTAATCGTTGATGCCCCGGACGTTGTGTACCTCCCGGCTTGGATCCATGCTGGGGTAGTAAACGTCTAACAGCCTGATGTTGTGGAGATCGCTGATGTCAAAGGCGGTTAGCGGGCATTCAGTACTTCGTCGGTTGTGTACAAGGTCCGCCCGTCGTCTGACAGCCAGGTGTTGTGGTTAAATGCGCCGGGAGTGGGCTGTACAGCGAGCAGTTTGGGTCTGGCTTTGTCTTTCACGTCAATCACGCTGAACTGGCCAGCGTACATTTCGGCACCCCAGAGGGTGTCGTTGCGCACATAGCCATCGTGGATGTAATTGGCGTTGTACTGGCCGGTGATGGCTGGATTCCAGGGGTCGCTAAGGTCGCAAATGACCACACCTTGCGCTACAAAATGACCGCCAAACAGGTAAAGGTATCCGTTGTCAATGGTCAGGGCGTGGTTAGTGACCACCTGTCCTGCGTAGGGCCCGTTGCCGAACCAGGTTTTGTACACCACGGTATCCGGGAGCTGCCGGAGGTCGACGATGTATAAGCCGCTGTTGGGGGCCTCGGTGACCACGTATGCGAAACCATTCCAGGTTTTGAGCTCTCTCCAGTTGCTGTTGGGCATGGGTACCATGTAGCGCTGGAAAGGTTTTTTCGGGTTAGACACGTCTACGATGCTGAGTCCCTTGCTGGAGCCCACCAGGGCGTATTCTTTTCCGGCCTGGTGGGCGTAGTGCCAGCAGCCGGCCAGTGTCGCATCCGGAAAGGGCAGGTGGGCAAGTTGTTCGAGTTTGGCTTGTGCCGGCAAGAGGGCGGGCAACGCGAAGAGGAGGGGAAGCAGCAAAAGGCGCATGGCATTATTTTATTCGTCTTACGGGTATAGTCGTAGGACGAGTGGGCAGGCGGTATATTGTGGGGTTTAGCATACCCTTAACGAAATCAGGCGTTCGTATTAGCCTTTTGGGAGCTGGATGGTAAATGTGGTGCCTTTGTTTGGTTCTGAGCGTTTGACGAATATGCGTCCGCCGTGGTATTGATCAATGATGCGCTTGGACAAAGACAGCCCCAGTCCCCAACCCCGTGTTTTGGTGGAATAGCCTGGCTTGAATACGGTCTTAAATCGTTTAGCCGGAATGCCCTTTCCGGTGTCGCTGATGTCTACACAAGCCCAGTGGCCCTCGGTGTATACGTGGGCCGTGATGGCACCCACACCGTCTTCCATGGCGTCTATGGCGTTGCGGAGCAGGTTTTCCACCACCCAGTCGAACAGGGGCGCATTGATCCGGACGAAGAGAGGAGAGTGGTCTTCTACGGGAGGGAAATGGAACACGACCCGTCGGGGCGATCGGCGCTGCATGTAATCCCGGCAAATGTCGAGCTGTTCGTAGAGGTTGACGGCCACGAGTTCCGGTTTGGCACCGATTTTGGAAAACCGGTCGGCTACCAGTTCCAGGCGGGTGACGTCGGTGCGCAGTTCCGTGAGCATTTCCTGGTTCACCTCATTGTCTTCATTGACGCTGCGCAGGGTTTCTATCCACCCCAGGATGGCGGTGATGGGCGTGCCCAGCTGGTGTGCTGTTTCTTTGGCCATACCGAGCCAAACCAGGTTTTCTTCGGCCCGGCGGGCTGCCGAAAAGCCCATGTACCCAAATCCGATGAACGCAGCAATGAGCACCAGTTGGATGTACGGATACCAGTTGAGCAACGACAACAGGGAAGAGTGGGTGTATATCAGTTTTTTGCTGAAGTGTGGCGGCTCCACAATTTCAATGGTATCGGCGCCGCTTGCGATCATCCGGATGAGTGCGCGCCGGACCAGCGCCGTGTCCATTTCATCCAGATTCCGGTCGTCAATGTTTCGATAGGCTTCGATGCGGCCGGCCTCGTCCAACAAAACCACGGGTATGGTGTTGTTCTGATTGATGATTTTGCTGTGCAGGGTGAGGTCGCAATAGTCAATCAGCGTGTCTGAACCTACGCTGGTGACGAGCCGAATAGCTTCGGCAAATTGTTCGGCCTGTTGGTTTTCGCGTTCCGCCAGGCGGTCGGCCAAATACTTGGTATACAACAACGATATGATGACTATGGCCACCCCGGCAGCAGCCAGGTACCATTTCCAATGCGACTTTCGGGCGTATATATCGAGCATAAGCGGGCGTAAGGTACAGCGAATTTTTACGATAACTCTGTGGAATGTTTCTAATTCAACCTTAAACAAAATACCTTTACAGGCGTTTTTTGGCGTAACTAAACCTTTATCGTGGGTAAAAATGTTGTTGTAATTGGTTCTGGATTTGCCGGCCTGG